>JAUNMV010000033.1 GCA_030531695.1 Bacilli bacterium
ATATAGTTAATATGAATAATAATATTACTATAAGTAATGATAAAGTTACTGTAATAGATTTCTATAAAGAATTAAATAAACATAAAGATTATATTATGGTAGATAAAGTACATTTAACTAGTAAAGGTAATAAATCACTAAGTGATCTAATAAATAATAGTATAAAATAATAAACGGCATAAGCCGTTTTATTTTTACAAATTATTAACTATTATTGATTCAATATTATCATTATTACATATATTTCTTATTGGTTTAGGTAATAAGTTTACTTCTTCTAATTTATCTATATCTACCCATTTATAATAACAATTCTCTGAATCATAATTAATCATATTGTCTTTAAATCTTTTATCTTTATCATCTATATTCATTCTATATAACATATATAATTCATGTACTCTTTTATTATCTAATTCAAAGAAGTTTTCTATTACTGATTTAAATTGTATTTCTTCTTTAGATATTGTGATATGCATTTCTTCTTCTAGTTCTCTTAGTAAAGCATCTATACTACTTTCTAGAGTTTTTACTCTACCACCGGGTATTGTTACAAAGTCGTATATAGGATTACATTCTACTAATAATTTATTATTATTTATTATTAGTAAACCTGCCCTATAATTAAATTTTACTCCATCTAACATTACTGATAAGTCCATATTATTACCTCCTACCTTATCTTATTATACAGCAAAAGCCTAAGATTATCTTAGGCTTCTATTGTTTTCTTCTTAGTTTCTTTCTTAGTTGGTATAGCTACTACAGTTTTCTTTCTAGATTTAGTTGTAGTAGTTTTTCTCTTAGTTTCTTTAGGTAATTTAATACCATATAATTTACAATATTCTTTAAATTTCTTATCTAAATATATTTTATCTACTAGTTGAATTCTAGTTATATCTTTCATTAATCTAAATCCTATAAATACTAGTACAAACATATATGGATGTAGATTATTTACATATAAGGCTACTACTATATCTAATAATGTATAAATAATTAGTAATGCTTTCATTTTTATATTTAGAATCATAAATAATAATAATTCTATTCCTATAAATAATAATCCACTAGCCATACCTAATATAAATAGTAATAATCTAAATAGATATATTATTATTCCACTACTAGCCTCTAATTTTAATGATATAAATATTAATAAGAATGATAGTAAGAAACTAGCAAATCCAGTAATATTTAAATATAAGTTAACCTTTTTATTCATATATTTCACCACTCACTAGTCACATATTATATCAAATTTTGACGGATTTGTAAATATTGGAGATTGCATTGCTGTTTATTCTTTATCTATTTTGTATAATCATAGCTTAACATATTATCATTTTTTATTATACTTTCTCCTAAGTTTTTCTCAATATCATCTCTTGCTACTTTTGCTGCATGTCCACCTAACTTAGCAACTTCTTTGTTTTCTTCTAATCCTTTAGGTTTATTTTTTTGAGCTAATCTTTTAGTAACTTCTTCTCCTAAATCCGCAAGTGTTACTTCTAGACTATCCATATTATCTCTTAAAGATTCTTTACGTAGTCCTTTATATTCTTTATACTCTTTTGCAGTCATACCAGACCATTCTTTATATATTTCATTAGTTAGAATTGCATACTCTTTTCCTTCTACAATTCCACCTTCTTGCCACACGTCCGTTAGTTCTTTTCTATCTTGAATTCCTTTAATTCTTTTTGCTATCCACTTTTCATCATAACCTTTAGCCCTATATAAATCTATAGCTCTTTGTGCAGATATAGAAGGATCAAATACTTCATCTATTCTTTCACTACCTAATTTAGCTAACCATTGTTTAATTGATTCTGCGTTCTTACTAGGAATTGATTCTATAATTCTAAACATTCCTTCAATATCAACAACATCTGTTAATCTATATTTTCCGTCTTGTGCTTTCAATTTCAACTGGTGACAATTTGTCACCGTTTCATTTCCTTCTTCACTTAATCTTTGTTTTACCTTATTCCAATACTTTCTCCCATCTTTACTCTCTGATATCACACTCACAATATCCACTACGCTTATGTAATATTTCTCATCTTCCTTGTCCCACACTGTCCTTATAGTTTCATTATTAAAGATTTTGTTAATTAAATGAATTTTGTCTTGATTCATATATTCCTCCTGTCCAATAACTTACGCCTATATTATATCTAACGTTTGTTCGATTTGCAACTATAAAAAAAGAAAAGTTTCTACTCTTCTTCTTTCTCAACATATTCCTTAACAAGATTATCATCTTTCATCAGATTAGTAATCTTATCTCTAAATTTATATAATACTTCATGTCCTTCATCAGATACTTTAGAATTTAAATCTATTGTATACCAATCTTTTTTATGATTATTTATTTTAGAATTATCATATACAAAGAATATACTTCTACTAGGTCCATCTAATTCTACATTATCTAGATCATATTCTAAACATTTCCACTCTGGTAAATTATATTTATCTATATCATCTAATAATACTTTTATATCTTTATCATTAACTTTATACTCTTTAACATTTAATGGTAGATAGTATTCTTCTTTTTCTTTAAGTACTAATATTTTATTTTCTACATCTAATCTTACTTCGTAGAAATTACCTCTCATATTACCACTACTGTTATAACCTAACTCTAATAATCTATCGTATGTTTTTTCTTTTTTTATTAATTTATCTATATCCATATTTTACCTTTACTATGTATTTTATAAATACATATAGATAGTACTAGTACTAATAATATTATAAGTACTAGTATTATTATTTTATACTTGGTCATATTATGCCCATGGGTTAGTAGACTCAGGTTTTCTAATATCTGATAGTAATCCCATAAATGAATCACTCCATACATAGTAATTACCATCTTTAGCTAGTCTTACTGTAATACCTCTTTCGTTATCTGCTCCACCACTTTTAACAAATAATTTTTTATATCCTTCTTCTACATCTGAATAGATATTTTCAGTTACTTCTAATTGTATTGGTAAAGTAGGATTATAATCATTATCTGGAGTAGCTCCTTTGAAATATGATTTACCTATATAAGAAGATTTGTCATTTTGTGACATCCTATCTTTTATTTGTTGTTTCATTAATGCACTTAGTGGTTGATAATCTCCTACTAAATATTGAACTAAATCATAGAATTTATCACTTCCATCATAACTACTAATAGTTTGAATAAAAGCTCCTACTACATTATAAGGATTAGTTCTATCTACCTTTTCTAATTCCTCTTTTGTTACACCAACTTTATCATAATATAAAATCATATGTTACCTCCTATTAAAATTATATCATGAGTTATATATTCTTTAAGTTCTTTAAATATATATTTCTGATACCTCTTTTAAATGTTTTTGTATTTTTGTATATAAAATTATCTTTAAGTAAATTATTAATAGAATAATTATTATCTGGATGAACTGTTACTGCAGCATATTTATATCCTAAGTTTATACAATAATTATCTAACTTTTCTAACATTTGATATTGTAGTTTATTGCCTACATATTTTGGATTAACAAACATTGGTCCATAATCAATCACTTCTTTATAGTCCAAATCTATTTCAAATTTTAATAATGATTTTTCACTTGCAGGAATAATCATCATTGAACACACTGTTTCATTATTTAAATAATAAATCCATATTTTAGAATTATTATTTAATAGTTCAATTAGATCTTCTTTAGAAAAATCTCCTAGCCATTCTGGGTTTTCCATATTTTCTTTTACTAATTCTCTAAAAGTAATATATTCATCTATATTTATATTTTCATTAATACAAGTTAATTCATTTAGTTTCATATTATTCACCTATTCTATATATAATTACTTTCCTATATAATATAGGGCTTCACACATTTCATTAGTTTTGTCTCTTGTCGTATCTGACTTTATACTATATCCTCTATCAGTTAATCCAGAGAAAAACATATCTACTTTCATCTTATAAATAGTGTAATTATTTGGAATCCCACCACGTTCTAACATATGACTGCCGTCATAGTAATTTGTCACAAATGAATTATTATTATAAGCATATATTGCCATTTCTCTTATTTTTTCATATCCACCAATTTGTTTAAAATATTCATTTTCTGGATCCCAATCAAAAAATCCAATAGGAGTTCCATCACATTTATGTTCAGTGTCATATGCAATATACTCTTTTGAGATTGTCTCTATCTTTTTTGTTTTTTTATCATATTTTAATTTATAGCAGGTAAAATCTTTCTTTATTGTTAGATTTGTGTCATCAATGAAGTTTACATACATTGGTAATCTATTGCAATTAACACTACCATCAAAAATACTACTTACTTGTTTGCAAGTATTTGTATGTATTAATTCAAAACCATTATTAATACTACTATCATATGCAGCTTTTAAGTCATTTATAGATTCTAATTGATTATTAGTAAAAACACCTTGAGTACTATCATCTACCTTATTATTATGTTTATTATGTGTTGGGTAATATATATACGAATAATAACTAATTCCAAATCCTACTACTAATAAGTATATACATAGTAATATATTGATTGGTGACATTTTTCTTGTATCATTATTTGTTACAATTTGTTTTGTGTCTTTTACTTTTCTTTCTTTGTTAATTTCAAGAAAAAATTTTCCTACCTTTTCCATTTGCTCTTTAGTTAGTTTTCCATTTGTTGTATCTTTTTGATCACGTTCTAGTATTCTAATCAAATTATCTACTTTTAAAACTCTATCTTTAATATCTTCAGGAGCTTTATTTATTCTTAATATGCTTTCTGAATTAGTAAAAACTACTAAAGTCTTGAAATAATCTTTAAATCTAATACCATTTAATAATTCTTTAGTTTTATCTTGATTATTTAAACATATTTTTAAAAATACATCTAATTGTGCTTCCACTTGTCTTATCGGAGAATAAATTCCTTGACTATGAAATCTTCTTCCATATTTTTTTGTTACTGTAAAATTACCTGAATCATCTACTTTTACATTTCCACTATAGTTTTTACATTCTATAAAGTAACAATGTTTGGAAGTAATAACAATATAATCTATTTGTGCTGTCATTCCGTCATATTCTATATTAACATCTCTTATTACATACATCCCTATATTAGATTTTGTTAAATGATATTCTATTTCTTTTTCGCCTTCTAATCCCTTTTCTAATGATTTATATTTTTCTGTGTTCTTATTTACTATTTTTTTAAATTCATCTTCCTGATAGCTATTACGTTTTAAAAAAATTGTTTCATAAAAATTTTCTGCCATTCTATTCACCTATCTTTTTAGTAAATGTACATTTAGGATAGTTGGAACAACCAATGAATTTACTATACTTACCATTTCTTTCTACTAGTTTTCCACCACATTGTGGACAAATTGTATCATCTACTTTATACATAGATTCATAATCGGTTTCTTTTTCTTTGTGTCTATTTAAGAAAGCATTTGCATATTTTTCCATTTCCTTTTGAGAATCTAACATATCTTTATTAGTATTATCTATATCTTTTTTCATATAGCTTATTAATTCATCTGATCTTATTACCTTTTGTTTTACCTCTTTAGGAGCATATTTGTTATATAGAATACCTGCATTATTTGCGAATACTACTATTGCTTTATGATACTTTTCAAATGTGCTTTCTTGAAATATTAGTTTACTAAAAAGTGACTTTTTACTTTCATATGATATTTTTAGTAATATTTCTCTATGTCTTTCTGATTGTCTTAATGGTGATTCAATTGCTTTCTTTACTTTCTTTCCATTTACTTCATATTCTCTTATGAATTGTCCATTATTATCTATTGTGATATTACCAATCATATTTTTACATTCTATTAAATAACACTTTGCAGGAGTAATAACTATATAATCTATTTGTGCACTTAATCCATCTATTTCTAAATTAATATCATGTAGTACATACATACCTATATTTGCATTTTTTAAACAGAACTCTATTTCTTTTTCACCTTTTAATCCTGCTTGAGCAATTTGAAGGTCATTTATAATATCTTGATTATTTGGATATTTTTCTTTTAACTTTTTTAATGCTTCTACTCTTTTTTCTAATTCTGAATCTTGTTTTAAAAATACTGTTTCAGTAAATTTTGTAAATAAACCCATTATGCTCACTCCAATACTGATTTAATTATAACATATAAAAAAGTGATAATTGCTTATCACTTTACTTTAAATCCACAGTTAGGACAGAAGTTATATCCTTCTACTTTTCTACCACATATTGGACAGAATTTAATTACTTCATTATTTGTTATAGCTTGTGTATTATATGTTACTCCTGTATCTGTTTTTTGAATATTACCTTCTTCTACATTAGTAGTAATATTTTGTTGGATCTTGGACATTTTCTTAACTATTATGAAACATATTATTACTGTTAAGATATGGAATGCTAAAAATACTAATATTGCTTCATCATTTTCTACTGATAATAAAGCATCATATATTGTATGAGATATTGTAGGTACTAATAAACTGAATAATAAGTTTTTCTTTGCTAGTGCATGTTGATTATTCATTTCATTTACTTTTGCTTTACTCATAAAATATCCCATAAAAATACCATCACATGCATGTCCTGGTATAGATAATAAGGCTCTAGCTATAGCTGTACCAAATCCGTCACCTATTACATATAAAATATTTTCTAAACATGCAAATCCTAATGAAGCAAATGTTGCATATACTATGACATCATATATTTCATCAAATTCTCTACTCTTATATCCAAATTTATGAGTAATTAACCATTTAAATCCTTCTTCTATTATAGCTACTCCAAAGAATACATTTATAAATGCTTCTATAAATGATGGAGTTGTTTCTACATCAAATACTGTACCAACTATTAGTTCACATATTATTACTGGTATACAAGATATCATTCCAAATATAAATATTTTACTAATTAATGATTTCGGTTCTTTATGTATATCTTTTTTATAAATATATCCTCCTAATAATATTACTGGGAGTATTGCGGACATTATTAATAATTCCATATTATTACCTCTTTTATTTCTTTACTACTAATCTAGGATTTTCTTCTATATCTACATCTAGTAATTGATTATTTGATAAATATTCTTCTATAACATCTCTACAAGATGTCGCAACTACTCTAGATTTAGAATTTTTTTCTAATTCATCTAGTGTAATATTAAATCCTTCTTGCATATTTATAAAATGATATTTTTGTAATCCTAATTTATAAGTATTATCATCTTTTACTGCTTTTTTGTTTATAGTAAATTTATCTATTTTCTTAGTTTTTCTATCATATTCTAAATACATACCATCTGATAATTGATAGAACTCTGTATGGTCTCCTTCAAATGCTTCATCTCTTAACATGTACTTTAACATACTCTTTAGTTGTTTACCTGTTACTGTTACTAAATGAATTGAATCATCATATGGGAATATTTCCATTAAGTCTTGTAGTGTTACTATAGGTCCTAATTGTTCTTTTCTAATAGAACCTGATCCTAATAGCATTACATCTAGTCCTAAGCTATCTTTTAATATATCTGCGAATAAGTCGCCTAATTCTGTTTCTCTATATCTATCTGGATGAGTTAATTCTCTATTAAATCTTGTGACTACTCTACCATATTTTAAATCTGTTTGTCCTTTATAACTATTAATTAATTCTTCTAATTTTTCATCTCTAGGACAAGTCTTTTGATTAATTGGAATACATTTCCATTTCCAACTCTTAGTACAATTATTCTTTGTATCTATTACTAAATCAAATCTACCTATTTGATCTGTACCTACTCCAGCTTGTACTATTAAAATATTATTTACTATTTCTGGTTTTTCAATAAATGTATGAGAGTGTCCTCCTATAATTACGTCTACTCCCCATGCTGGATCTAATAATTCTGCAAGTTTTTTATCTTCTTCAAAACCTATATGTGTAAGTAATACTGTGTAATCTATATCAATTCTATTATATGTATTACAAATATGTCCTACTTCTTCTGCAGCTTCACATACATCTACGAATGTACCTATTAATCCTTCATTCTTAGTATTAGCTAATACTGCTTCAGTTACTATACCAATAAATAATATTTTCATACCATCTATTTCTATTATTTCGAAAGGTTTAAATAATCTAGCTCTGTTGCTTTTAATAAATAAATTAGCATTTATAATTGGGAACTTAGCACATTTTTCTAGAAAAAGTAAATGAGCTAGACCATAATCTGTTTCATGATTACCAATAGTAACTACATCTGGTGAAATACTATTCATTATTTCTATTGTAGATATACCTTGATATTCTGAATCAATAATATTTCCTCTAAACATATCTCCCGCAATACAATATAAAACATTTTCTTCTTCTGCTCTTGCTTTTGAGACATATCCAGATAATCTAGATGCCCCTCCTATAGTTTGTTTACCATTTTCTTCGCTAAAAAAATCACCATGTAAATCATTTGAATGTAATAGTGTTAATTTCTTATATCTTTTCATACTGCCTCCTGTATGTTTATTATAACATTATAATCTTTTTTTTCATTACCAAATATTATATACTTATGGTAGAGGTAGAGTTTTATGAAGAAGAAAGTATTAGTAATAGTTACTTTAATATTATTAGTAATTTCTTGTAGTACTTGTTTATTTATGGGATACAAGTTAATTACTGATAAGAGATGGGATAAAGAACATGAATTATTTTTAAAAAATCTCGATGAAAATTCTAATGCAGAAAAAGAAGTAAAAGATAAAAAAGAAGAATTAGAAAAAATTAAAGAAGAAAATAAAGAGAAAGTAGAAGTATTAGAGTCATGGAAAAATCAAACTCAACAAGTAAAACAAGGTTAATTATTTTTGAAACTATCTCTATAAGTTTAATTATTTTTACTTCTATTCTATCTGTATTATTCCTTCTACAAATAAACTATAATACTAAGTGTTATAAAGATTTAGTTAAAGATAATAAAGAATATCCCAAAGAAACTGAAAAATTAAAATTAGAAAGTGCTGAACTTGATAAAGAAATTACTGAATATAAGAATATTGATGAAAATATAGTTAAAGCTAAACAAGAGTATTTTGCGGCTATTAAGGAAGTAGAAGATCAAATTCTTGCGGGTACTAGTACTAGAAAGATTGCTTATTTAACTTTTGATGATGGTCCTTACTACAATACTTATAAAGTATTAGATATATTAGATCAAGCAGGAGTTAAAGCTACTTTTTTTACTACTAATACTAATGGTGAATTTTGTTATGACAATAAAGCATATAATTGTCATGTTTTGTATGGGGAGTATGCTAAGAGAGGTCATACTATTGCTAATCATACATTTACTCATGGTATAAGAACTGGTTTATATAGTAGTGTTAATTCATTTATGGATGCTGTTGTTAAACAGGAAGAATTGATTAGAAACTATACAGGAATAACTACTAATATAGTTCGTTTCCCTGGTGGTAGTAGTACTGCTAAAGGATTAAAACAAGGTATAATTGATCAATTAAGAGCTAGAGGTTATGGTTATGTAGACTGGTCTGCAGGAGATGGTGATGGCGGAGGATTATATTCAGTAGAACAAGCATGGTCTAATTTATATTCTTCTATTGGTTCTAATATAGAAGTAATATTATTCCATGATTATAATGGTATAACTACTTCTATATTACCTGACTTTATAACTTATTTAAAAACTAATGGTTATGAGATATATCCATTATTCTACGAAAGTAATATGATAAAAAAATAATCCACAGAAATCTGTGGATTTTTTTTATAACCAATTACCTTTATATTTTATATAGATTCTTTTTACTATCTCAGTTAGAACTGCATATATTACTAATAATCCTAATACATATAAATAATATATTGGAGGTAATATTTCAAAGTTAAATGAATCTATATTATGTAATAGTATTGGTACTATTATTGAACCTATTATAGTTAGTATTGTACATATAGTTAGTTTTTTATTAGCTCTACTTTGGATAAATGGTATTTTACTTGTACGTACAAAATGTATTATTAAACTTTCACTTATTAAACATTCTACGAACCATGCTGTTTGGAAATAAGTTTCATAATTAGAATTATATCCTAATAAGTACCAGAATACTAAGAATGCTAAAACATCTATTACTGATGATGTTATTCCCATTACATTCATGAATCCACTTAAATCTTTTGTATCCCATTTTCGTGGTTTAATTATAAATTCTTTATCTACATCATCATATGGTATAGCTATTTGTGATATTTCAAATAAGAAGTCTTGTATTAATAATTGAATTGGTATTAATGGTAAGAATGGTAAGAATATACAAGATATTACTAAACTAAATACATCTCCAAAGTCTGAACTTAAGGCCATTTTCATATATTTAGTTATGTTACCATAGACTATTCTTCCTTCTACTACTCCGTCATATACAACTTCTAAATCTTTCTCTAATAAAATAATATCACTTGCTTCTTTAGCTACGTCTGTAGCTGTATCTACACATATACCTACATCTGCTAGTTTAAGTGATGGTGAATCATTTACTCCATCTCCCATATATCCTACTACGTGTCCATTTTCACGTAAAGTCTTGATAATTCTCATCTTTTGCATAGGATTCATTCTAGCAAATATATCTGTTTTTTCTACTACTTTTGACAATTCTTTGTCACTTAGTTCATCTACTTCTTTTCCGAGAGTAATGCTCATATTAGTAATACCTACAAGATTACATATTTTATTTGTGGTATATTGATTGTCTCCTGTAATTATTTTTGTCTTTACACCAATATTAGACAAATTAGTTAACATCTCTTTTACATCATCTTTAGGAGGATCTAAAAAGGCAACTAGTCCTATAAAAACCATGTTCTTTTCATCATCTTTATTAAATATATTTACTCCGGGGTATTCTCTTTTAGAAGCTAGAGCAATTACTTGCATACCATCTTCTTCTAAGTCTTTAACAGTCTTTTCAACTTGATTTATTATATGATTATCTAAATCTACTATCTTTCCTTTATATTTTACTTTTGTACAAACATTAACTATTTCTTCTAAGGCACCTTTAGTAAACATTCTATATTTATTAGTTTCTTTTTCTTCTACTACAACACTCATTCTTTTTCTTTCATAATCGAATGGTATTTCATCTATTTTTTTATATTTTTTTAAGATAGGATTTAACTTATTTTCTTCTCCATAAGATATGATTGCTCTATCTACTATATTTTTTAATCCAGTAGAAAAGTAACTATTTAAATATGCATATTCTAGAATTGATTCATCTTCTTCTCCATCTACATTTAAATATCTTTGTAGAACTATTCTATCTTCTGTAAGTGTTCCTGTTTTATCTGTACATAGTACATCTATTGATCCTAAGTTTTGAATGGAATTCATGTTCTTTACTAGTGTTTTCTTTTTAGCAAGTACTTTAGTTCCTCTAGTTAGATTTACATTTACTATCATTGGTAACATAGAAGGTGTTATACCTACTGCGACTGATAAACTAAATAATATACCTTCTAAGAAGTTGCCTCTTAATAGTGAATAAACTACGAATACAAAGATACATACTACTACCATATATTTAATTAACATATTAGTAATAGAATCTATTCCTTTTTCAAAGTTAGTTTTTTCTTTACTCTTAGTAACTGTCTTACTCATATTACCTAAATAAGTATTAAAACCACTTTTTATTACTATACCTATTCCACTACCACTAATTACATTACTTCCCATAAAACAAATATTATTAATATTAAATAATTCATCTGTTTCATTACTTGTAGTATTTTTTTCTACTGGTACATTTTCTCCAGTAAATGTAGATTGATTAATGAATAAGTCTTTTGAATCTATTAATATTAAATCTGCAGGTACTAGACTACCAGCATTTAATCTTATTACGTCCCCTACTACTACTTGTTCTGTATTAATTTCTTTTTCTTCATTATTTCTTAATACGTGAGTAGTTGTGAATATTCTTGATTTTAATTCTTGATTAAATTTATATACACTATACTCTTGAAAATATCTTATAAGAGCAGATATTATTGCGACTCCTACTATTATGTAACTACCTAAGGCATCACTTAAAAAATAATTAACTACAGCTAAAAATAAAAGAATATAAATAAATTTATCATTAAAGGATTCTAATAAGAATTGTAGTCTACTTTTCTTTTCTTTTTTGACTACTATATTTAGACCATTTTCTTCTAGTCTCTTTTCTGCTTCTTTTTTAGTTAATCCTATTTCACTAGTTTTATAATTATATATTATTTCTGTTTTACTATATTTAGATATTTTTTTATATTCATCTAAATTATTATTATTTTGATTTAATATATTTATTTTTTTTATTTCCATAGAAATCACCTCTAGTATACATAACTATTATACATTATAATTAGTATAGTGGGTGATATAATGAATGAGTTTAAATTAAAAATGAAGAATAAGATAAAAGATTACTCTAATGATAATTATATGGATGATTATATTAAGAAAGAATTTGATATTAAGAATGGTACTGCGAATATTTATATTTTCTTAAATAATAATGATGAGTTAATTGATTCTAGAACTAGAGGTGTACAAACTGAATTAGTTAATTCTATTTATGAGTATTTTGAAAGTAAAAGTTCTATGTTAGAGAATGATGTTAAAATAACTTTTCATATTAATGGACTAGATATTAATGAAGAAGATAAATTACTTGTTAAAAATTTATTTAGAGAACACTACTCTATTGAGTTATATAAAGCTCAAAAGGAATATAAAAGTACTAGAAATAAAATTATTAAATTAATTTGTTTAGGATTTAGTTGTTTTCTTCTATATGTAATATTCTTCTTTAATAGTAATTTTGATTTCTTCTTAGAAGTATTTGGATTTATTTTTTCATTTGCTTTATGGGAAGGTTTTGATGCGATGATTTATTCTTTAAGTGAAGCTGAAGATAATCGTGAGGCAGTTACACAAAATTTATTAACAGATATTGTTTTTGAATAATAAAAAATCCACAATTAATGTGGATTTTTTTATTTTGTTAATTCTTCTAATTTTTTCTTTTCTTCTGCAAGTTTTTGTCTATCTTGTTCTACGATGTTTGCAGGTGCTTTATTAACATAGTTTTCATTAGATAATAATTTTTCACGTCTAGCAATACTATTTTTTAAATCTTCTATTTGTTGTTTCTTTTGTGCTTTATCTGCTTCTGTTTCAATCTTTTCAAAATAGATAGTAGCTTTTACACGATTAGAGAATACTTTGTATGCTTTAATACCTAATGGTTCTTTTACTACATTATCTTTAATCTTTAACATTTTAACAATTAGTTCATTATCATCATTTGTATCAAACATTACTTTAGCATCTTTAGAAATATTATTTTCTGCTTTTACAAATCTATAATTCTTAATAAATTCTACTGCATCATCTACTGCGACTTCTTCTGCTTCAAATACTAATTTTTTATTATATTTTGGATATTCTGAAATCATAATTGATTCCGCATCTTTTACTGGTAACATTCCATATATTTCTTCTGTTACAAAAGGCATAAATGGATGTAACATTTTTAGAATACCAGTTAATACAAAACATAATACTGATTTAGTTGCTTCATCATCTAATGAATATTTAGCCATTTCAATGTAGTAATCACAGAATGTATTCCATGTGAAATCATAGAATTCTGCACTAGCTAAATTAAATTCATATTTATCCATATGTTTAGTCATTGACTTAACTAATTTTTCATATTTAGATAATATCCATTTATCTTCATTTTTTAAATTATCTAATTTTATTTCTTTTAGATCTTCTATATTCATTAATACGAATCTAGAAGCATTCCAAATTTTATTTATGAAATTCCATGTAGATGCAATTTTTACTTCATCAAATCTTAAGTCAGTACCTAATGCTACATCTGTAGTTAAGTAATATCTTAGTGAATCTGCTCCATATTTATCTACCATATCGAATGGATCAATTCCATTACCTAATGATTTAGAGAATTTTCTTCCTAATTTATCTCTGATAAGTCCATGAATAATTACATCTTTAAATGGTATCTTACCAGTTAATTCTAATGATTGGAAAGTCATTCTATTTACCCAGAATGGAATAATATCATATCCTGTTACTAAAACATCATTTGGGAAATATGCTTTCATATCAGCAGAGTTTTCTGGCCAACCTAATGTTGAGAATGGCCATAATGCAGAACTAAACCATGTATCTAGTACATCTTCATCTTGTACCCAACCATCACCTTCTGGTGCTTCCATTCCAACATAAACTTCTTCACCTTTATACCAGGCAGGTATTCTATGTCCCCACCATAATTGTCTAGAAATACACCAGTCATATGTTATTTCCATCCAGTGATTCATTGTTTTCTCATACCTTGGAGGTACAAAGTTTACTTTTGTATCTTTATTCTTTTGATTATCTAATACTGCATCAGCTAGTGGTCTCATCTTAACAAACCATTGTTTAGATAAGTATGGTTCTACCATTACTCCAGTTCTTTCAGAATGTCCTACTGAGTGAGTCATTTTTTCTACACTTAGTAATAATCCATCTTTTTCTAAATCTTTTAATAATTCTTCACGACATTCTTCTCTAGTCATTCCACAATACTTAAATGCATTTTCATTCATAGTTGCATCTTTATTCATTACAACTACTCTTTCTAGATTATGTCTATTACCTACTTCAAAGTCGTTAGGATCATGTGCAGGTGTTATTTTAACACAACCTGTTCCAAATTCTGGATCAGCATGTTCATCTGCAATAATTGGAATCTTTTTACCTACTACTGGTAATATTACATTTTTACCAATATATTTTTTATATCTATCATCTTCTGGATTAACTGCTACTGCTGTATCTCCAAATAATGTTTCTGGACGAGTTGTTGCGACATCTAAATATTCATCAGTACCATCTATTACATATTTTAAGTGATAGAAAGCACCTTCAACATCTTTATAAATTACTTCTTCATTAGATAAAGCTGTTTGAGCAGCTGGATCCCAGTTAATTATTCTTTCTCCTCTATAGATTAATCCTTTATTGTAATAATCTACAAATACTTTTCTTACTGCTTTATTTAAATCATCATCTAAAGTAAATCTTTCTTTATTATAATCAACAGATAATCCTAATGAAGCCCATTGTTCTCTAATTGTTCCACCAAATTCTCTAGTCCAATCCCAACAAGCATCTAAGAATTTTTCTCTTCCATATTCATATTTATCAATACCTTGATCTTTTAATCTTTTAACTACTTTAGCTTCAGTTGCGATAGCTGCATGATCCATTCCTGGTAACCATAAAGTATCGAATCCTTGCATTCTTTTATATCTAATAATAATATCTTGTATTGCTGTATCATAAGCATGACCTAAATGTAATCTTCCTGTAACATTAGGAGGAGGAATTACTATACAATAATGAGGTTTACTACTTTTATTATCACAAGCAAAGTAACCTTTTTTATTCCATATATCATATTTACCTGTTTCAGTTTTCTTATGATCATATTTTGTTTCTAACATAAAATACTCCTTTCTCTACACAAAAAATATAGAGTTAAAACTCATAACTATATTATAGCGAAATTGAGTTAAAAATCAATTAATCTTTATATAATTAGTGATATAATTTAATAAAGGAGGAGAACTTATGTCTAAAGATATTCATATTATTGGAAAGATATGGTTATTTTTTATGGGAGCTTTAGCTACTATTGGTATAGTTACTAATTTATTAGCTGCTAGTCAAGGAATAACTTATATTATTTCTGCATGTGCTTGTGTTGCTGAATTAGTAGGTGTTATCTTTATGTTAAAAGGTAAAGGTTTAATCTATCTATGTATCTATGCTGTTGGTTATGTAGCTAATGCTGTATTAGTTGCTATGGCTAGTAGTACAGTTACTGCTTCATGGTTTACTGGTTTTATTATCGGTGTAGCACTAAATGTTGGATTAACATACTTAGCAGTTAGAAAGACTTTAAAGAAATAATTAAAAAAATAAATATCCACAGATATCTGTGGATATTTTGTTATAATAATTCTAGGTGATAATATGAAATGTCCTAAGTGTGGGAAAAATATAAAAAAGAATTATTGTATGTTTTGTGGATATATGTTAGATACTGGTAACTATATCGATAAAAATAAAAAAGGAGAAGTTACACTTTTAGAAACTTATTTAGGTTATAAATATGATAGAATAGTTAGAAGCAAAAACTGGTTATCTACTATGCTTTTAGGTCCTTTATATATATCCGTTAAAGGTTTTATGATACAAGGATTATTACTATTTCTATTAGATTTATTCTTATTTTATTGTTTTTTTACTTTTAATAATTATTTCCCATTACCTGGATTTGGATTAATACTAAATATTTTATTAATTGTAACTAATAGAGTTATATGGATGACTCTAGATAATATGGTATATATTAAATTACTAGAAAGAAAACTTAACAAAATTAAAGAAAGTAATCCTGATAATTATAGAGAAATAATAGATAATATTTCTAGGAGTCATAATGATATATATTCATTAATAATAGTTATAGGCTTACTAGTATTAATACCTACTATTATTTTATCTTTATATATATTAGTAAAATAAATATCCACAGATATCTGTGGATATT
>JAUNMV010000034.1 GCA_030531695.1 Bacilli bacterium
GAAAAAGAAGAAACTGAAGAAACAGAAGAAAATCAACCTTTAATTCCAATTGAAGAAGAAAAAGTTGAGACTGATAATAAAGAGGAAGAAGTAAGTGAACCTCTTATACCAATAGAAGAAAATACGGATTTAGAAAATGTTTCTATAGAAACAAATGAATCTACTGAAGAAGCTGAAGAACAAATTCTTGAAGATGTAAAAGAACAAGAAGATGAAATTCATTTTGATGAATCATTTAATACAGATGAAGTTCCTGAAATGGAAATAGTAAATGAAGAAAATGATGGAATGGATTTACCAAATGTAGTTGAAGCTGATAAGATTGATTATTCTGCTATTGATGAAGAAGAAAATAAAGAAGAAATAACTAATGATGAAATTGTAGAAATACCTAATAAAAAACATGAAGATGTAGAGGTAAATGTTGAAGATAAAGCTAATATATCTTATGTAGGTAAAGAAGATAGTGAAAGTCCTAAAGCTATTATTGTTACTGAAAGTCAATTTGGTAAATTAAATGAGTCATTAGAAAAACAAGAAAATAAGCTATATAGTAGAGGTTATTTATCAAGTGAATTAGTAAATAATTCAAATTATGTATTAGAAAATAGTATAAAATCTACTGAAGATGTACATTATAATCAATTAGATGATATGGTTAATGAGGATTTATATACCATACCAGAAAATCCAACTCGTGAAGATATGGAAGGATTAATTGAAAAGGCTGCTGAACTATATAAAACTGGTAAAAAACATGAAGCTCAAGCTTTATATGAAGAAATAAGTAGAATAAATGATGAAATGCATAGTGATAAAGGACCTGAACTAATTAAAGCTGCATAGTGGGTGATACAATGAATAATAATCCTGAATATGATAAATTATTAGATAATATTAAACAGATATCTGCTTTATCAAATAAAGATAATTCAGTTTTCTATGATTTTTACAAAAGAGATAATGTTATGAAAACTAAGATATCTATATTAGAAAATACAGGTATTAGTAAAACTGATCTTGTTACTGGAGAGTTTGATATTACTGATAAATTTCAATCATTTATTACTCCTATATTAGATGAGTTTGTTAAAGACAATGAAATAGCTAAGAATGACTTCGTTGATGCAAATTCAGATAATTTAGTTACTTATAGGACAATTACTTATAATAATGATCAATTATCTGTAGATGGACTATTATTTGATGATATGTTCTTTATACAAAATTATATTGATGAAAAGAAAGCAAATAGTATTGATAAACCAAAAGTTTATACTTTATCTAATAAAGGTATGCTTAGTACTTATGTACTTATAACTATAATTACTATATTAAGTATAATTATAGGATTACTAGTATATTTCGAGTAGATATTTAAGCTTCTCTTTGCTATAATGTATATAGTAGGGAGGAGCTTTTTTATGCGAGAATTTAGAATTCAATTAGGTAAAGTATTAATAGCTTTTTCCATAGTAGTTCTATTCTTAGGATTTTCTCTAAGCATAGATACTAATAAATATCAATCTAATATTATTGTTAGTGGTACTGATAACGATTTACCAGATACTACTATTGAGATAGATAATACTAATCCTCCTGGTGATACTACTGGTAGTGGTATAGGTATTGGTACTAGTGACCCTGTTGTTACTCCACCTGTGTCTGGTACTAGTGAAGTTACTATTCCTCAAGATACAACTACTGTTGATGATAGTATAGAAACTTATAATAATAATTTAAGAAATACTATTCAAAGTACTTATGGAGTAATAGTTAAATATGGGGAAGAAGCAAATGGTTATAAAGTAGGTGGATTAGATGTTGTACCTAATAATGATCAATTGGTTATAGAACAAGCTTTATTAGAATTACAAACTAATATGGCTTTATATCCTACTAATTTTTATGGAGAAATAAGAAATGGTGGATTACCTTTAACTATTTTATTAATTAATAATTATAGTACTGCGAATGTTACTGGTATAACTGAAAGAAATAAAAATGGTGTAATTATTTCAATTGCTTTAGAATATCCTTTTGCTGATAGTTTTAATCATGAAATGTATCATTATATGGAGCATTATATAAATAGTAGGGGTGGTACTTATTCTAACTGGAATAGTTATAATCCTAATGGATTTATATATAGTCATTATGATCCTCAATATGTATATGATTTAACATTAAGAGAAGATTCTTATTTTGTTAATACATATGCTCAAAGTTATGAATATGAAGATAGAGCTTGTACATTTGAGTATATGATGTCTAATAATAAAATAGCTCCTTTAAATCAAGGAAATAATATATGGAAGAAAGCTAAATTAATGTGTGAAATGATAGATTATTATTTTACTACTGTAAATGATTATACTACTGAGTATTGGGAAAGGTTTGTGTATTAATGAAAAGAGTATTTATAAATGATGAAAATTTAGAAGAAAAGGATATAGATTATGAAGTAATAAGAGTTAAAGGTATGGTTATTAGTAATGGTGAATTAGTAATAGTAGAAAATAATAATACTTATCAACTTCCTGGTGGACATAATATAAAAGGAGAAGCATTAGAAGATACTCTTTCTCGTGAGATAAAAGAAGAATTAGGAATCAAATTAGATATTGATTGTGGTCCTTTTATGATGATTACTACTTATGACCCTAATTATATGGATATGGGTAGTAAAGTATGTAGTAAGATTTATTACTATGTTGTAGAAACTGACTTAGAGCCAGATTTAACTCGTCTATGTTTAGATGAATTAGAAAAGGAAACAGAATTTAATGTATTTAAAATAAAATTAAATGAATTGGATTCTTTCTTGAATAATGCAATAAAAGATGGTAGAATAGATGCCAGCATTGGACGTGAGATGTTACTTGTTTCAGAAGAGTTCAATAATAGAGGAGGAAATATATGAAAATATTAGTTACTGGTGGATTAGGTTTTATTGGAAGTCATACTGTAGTAGAGTTATTAGATGCTAATTATGACGTAGTTGTAGTAGATGATTTATCTAATTCTACAATTGATGTTAAAGATAAAATTGAAACTATTACTGGTAAAACATTTAAATATTACGAAGAAAACGTATGTAATGAAGAAAAGATGGATGAAATCTTTAAAAATGAAAAAGTAGATGCAGTTATTCACTTTGCTGGATATAAAGCAGTAGGTGAAAGTGTAGCTAAACCATTAATGTATTATGAAAATAACTTATTAAGTACAATAGTATTAATTAAGACTATGGAAAAGTATGGAGTAAATAACTTTGTATTCTCTTCAAGTGCTACTGTATATGGTAGTCCTAAGAGTTTACCAATAGAAGAAGATTTCCCATTATCAACAACAAATCCATATGGTACTACTAAATTATTTATTGAAAGAATTATTGAAGATGTTTGTGTAGCTAATCCAAATTTCTCAGCAGTAGTACTTCGTTACTTTAATCCTATTGGAGCACATAAATCAGGTTTAATTGGAGAAAATCCTGTAGGTATTCCAAACAACTTAATGCCTTATATAGTAAGAGTTGCTGATAAACAATTAAAAGAATTATCAGTATTTGGTAATGATTATGATACACATGATGGTACTGGAGTAAGAGATTATATTCATGTGGTAGATTTAGCTAAAGGACATTTAAAAGCTATTGAAAAAGCTGATAAGTCTAAAGGAGTATTATTCTATAACTTAGGTACTGGTACTGGATATAGTGTACTTGACTTAGTAGAAACATTTAAAAGAGTAAACTCTGTAGATGTTCCATATAAAATAGTAGAAAGACGTCCTGGAGATATAGCTGCTTGTTATGCAGATCCTAAGAAAGCTTATGAAGAGTTAGGATGGAAAGCAGAACTAGGAATAGAAGAAATGTGTAGGGACTCTTATAATTACATCTTAAAGTCTAGAGAAAAGTAGTTATAAACTACTTTTTTTGATATAATTTTCTTGGAGTGATATTATGAAACTTATTATTGAAAACTTAACAAAATCTTATGAAAAAAACTTAGTATTAAAAGAAATAGATTATGAATTTGAATCTGGTAAAATATACGGATTATTAGGTAGAAACGGTGCGGGTAAAACAACATTATTCAACTCTATAAATGAAGATATACCAGTAGATACTGGTAAGATATATTTAGAAAATGAATATGGTAAAAATACAATTAATACTAATGATATTGGTTATGTTGTAAGTACTCCTGTTGTACCTGAATTTCTTACTGGTAAAGAATTCTTAAAATTCTATTTAGATATTAATCCAGATAAGAATCTTAAAACTATAGATGAATATTTTGATATGGTTAAAATAGATAAAAAAGATCAAGAAAAGTTACTTAGAGATTATTCTCATGGTATGAAGAATAAAATGCAAATACTTATTAATATAATTGCTAATCCTAAAGTAATATTATTAGATGAGCCTCTTACATCATTAGATATAGTAGTTCAAGAAGAGATGAAAAACTTACTTAAATCATTAAAAAAAGACCATATAATAATATTCTCAACACATATATTAGAATTGGCATTAGACTTATGTGATGATATAGTTCTACTTAATAATAAAAAACTTTCTAACGTAGAAAAAGATGAAATAAATACAAAAAATTATAAAGAAAAGATTATAAAAGCTTTAAAGGATGAGTCAAATGATTAAGTGTTTATATCAATCTTTAAAAATAGATACTTACTATGCAGTTAACTCTTTCTTATTCTTTTTAAGAAAATTACCTATATTTAAAGATTTAATAACAGATGATGTATATAAAAGTAGTGGTCTTAAAAATATAATTGGTATTATAGGACTTATATTATCTTTAGGTAGAATGTTTTTATTCAAGTTTATTTATTATGTAGTCATATTACTAGTAGCAAGTAAAGTAAGTAATAATACAATTACTTTTTATCATATATTGTTTATTATGAGTTTACTGGGATTATTTATAAATAATAGATTATTAAATGTAAGTATGAAGAAATATTTATGTATAGTTATATTTAATATGGATAGTAAGAAATATTTACTTTCTAATTTATTTTGGGTATCTATTACTAATTTAATATTTAATAGTATATGTTTATTTATATTAGGAGATAATCTTTTTCTAAATATTCTATTTGTAGTTATTCTATTTATATTTAGAATTATTGGTGAAGCATTTAATATAGCTTATTATAGATCTTGTGGTGACTTTTGGTATAACAATACAGTATTGTATTTCAGTATACTTATTGGATTATTATTATGTTGTTTAACTCCTTTAATAGGATTCTATATTAATACTGATATTATTGTAGTTAGTTTAATTATTGGTTTAATTATTAGTATATATAGTTTTATTTATATATGTAGAGTTAATGATTATAAGATTCTTTATAAAAGAATTAATACATTAAATAACGTAATGAATAATGATAGTGGAGATAAGAGAGTTAAATTAGTTAGTGTTAAAAATAAAGATATTAAAATAGATGAAGCTATTATTAAGAATAAAAGTGGATATGATTATTTTAATACAATATTCTTTGAAAGACATAAATCTATATTATTAAGTAGTAGTAAGACTTTTTCTATTATTCTTATTGGTATTTATATATTCTTATCAGTAATATCTAAATATGATTTAGAAATGAATAGTTATCTTAATAATTTTTTAAATAATAGAATCTCTTGGTTTGTAATTATTATGTACTTTATTAATAGAGGTAGTGTAGTTACTCAAGCAATGTTTTATAATTGTGATCACGCTATGTTAAATTATAATTTTTATAGGAATCCTAAAGTTATAGTTGGATTATTTAAAATGAGACTTAAAACTTTACTTCGAGTAAATATTTTACCGAGTTTAGTTATTAGTACTGGTAATTTAGTATTACTATATTTAACTGGAGATACTAATATTCTTAATTATATTGGTAGTTTCTTATTTATTAATATTTTGAGTATATTCTTCTCTGTACATTACTTAGTAATTTATTACTTATTACAACCATATGATAAGAATATGAAAGTTAAGAAAATGTCTTACTCATTAATTAGTTCTTTTACTTATATGGTTTGTTATATGATTAGTGGAATTAATATGAGTGGTGTTCTTTTCTCTATCATTGGTTTATTATTTAGTGTATTATATATTATAGTAGGACTAAAATTAGTAGAGAAATATGCACCTATGACATTTAAGATTAATTAGGGGATGATTAAATGAAAGATTATATTGAAATAATCGATGATGAAGGTAATGAAGAAACTTTTGAATTAGTTAGTACATTTAATATAGAAGGCTATTCTAGTAACTATGTGATCTATAAGAATATTGATACTGATAAGTTATACTTAGCTAAATATAATGGTATGAATATATCTGATTTAGATACAGATTTAAGTGATGAAGAAAGAGCTTTAGCAATTAAATTATTTGAAGGAGAGAGATTATAATTATGAAATTTTTTATTAATAATGGACATAAGAAGATAATAATTAATGAAGAATCTACTCCTATTCATGTTAATTGTCATATAAATGATACTACTATTAAAATAAATTTATATTCAGGTTCTTTAGATCTTAATTCTTTTGATGATTTACCTATTGTGAATAAAGATTTATATGATATAAACTATGATGTTAAGAATGATTTATATGTTATGGATGGTGTTGAGACTGATAATATTTCATGTTTATTAAGTGGAATATATGAATGTAAAATAGAGGATGTAAAACATAGGTAATTTGACTTTAATCTTTATAAATGATAAAATTTATGTATTAATTAGAACTTCATTTAGAGGTGAAATTTAATGAGAAAAGCTAGAATGGTTAGCACTATATTATCGATTGTTGGAATAATGATGATATCAATTGCTTTGATAGTTGATAATGAACAATCTTATAATGCAGCTAACAAAATACAATTTACTGAAATTGATATGGCTAGTGTTGCATCTTCTGCAAGTATGATTGCTACTAAGGCTATTGAAACTAAAGAGGAAGTCATTCCTACTATTGTTGAAGAGAATCCACTTCAAGAAGTTTCAATGGAAATTGTACCTGCATCAGTTGTTGTAGAGCCAATTATTTATAGAGGTTATGATGAAATGACTTTAAATGAGTTAAGTGATTTATTATATACCTTACAATTACCATTAAAATATTCTGAAGTATATACTTATAATTATGCTAGATTGACTAAGTCTAGAGGAGTTGTATACTTCAATGGTCATAAAGAGACTTATTATTCAGAAAAAGTACTTCCAGGTAATGGCTTAAATATCCCTGGTAGACATGTAGCTGATGATGGTACTGTTCGTGATGGAGAAGGATATATCTGTGTTGCATCAGATTATAATTATTTACCATATGGTACAATTCTTCTAACATCATTAGGTCCAGCTAAAATATATGATTGTGGTTGTGCTTATGGTACAATTGATATATATACAAGTTGGTAAAAATATGTTATTATAAGAGCTAGCTTTTAGCTCTTTTTTGTTGGGGGTTTGGATATGGAAAAAAGAAAAGGTAAGGCATCAGGTTATGTCAGCTTCTTTATAGTAATGTTTATTCTTTGTACTTTTATGTATTCTAAGGGAGAAAAAAGTAATACAGGAAATAATATTGCTCCTTATAATTTTTCTTCTATTAATTATGATGGATTAGATGAGAATACTTTAGATTTATTGAGTAGAGAATTAAATGTTGATATAAACGAAGACAATAAAGATGAAATTAGTTTATTTAATGCTATATATAAAAATAGTAATCTTAATGATCAACAAAAAAATACTTTTTATGGATATTATAGTGTAGTTGAAGATATAGTTAATTTAGATAAAAATAGAGCATATGATTCATTTAGTAGAGTTTCTGTTAAATATGCTGAAAGAGACAGTAAAATTTCTTCTAATGTATTAGGTGATTATGATTATGGATCTGGTACAATAAATATCTATGGTAATGATACAGATAATAATATTTTATTGCATGAAGGAGTTCATTGTTTATTTACTAATGCTAGTAACGTTAGTTTACCGAGAGCATTTCAAGAAGGTATGACTGAATTAATTACTAATGAATATTATTCAAATGATCCTTTTTATGAAGGATATACTTATCCTTTAGAAGTTAGTTATGTAAAAATGTTATGTGAGTTAGTTGGTACTGATAAAGTATTACAAGCTTATGTATCTGGAGATTATAGTTTAATATATCGTGATATGGATAAATATAATAATGGCAGTGAGATGTCTAATTATAAAATATTAGATGTTTATGAAGATGCTTTTAATAATATAGATCATTTAGGAGATGCTAGATATTCTAATGAAGATAGAAAGAAAGCTTATAATCTTATAGATGATGTATATAAAAAGAAGTATGGTGGTGAAAGTAAAGACTTTAAATATCTACATGAACTTAGTGCTGCTGGATTTGAAGAAGATGCTACAGAGTTCTTTTCTAATTATATATTTTATTATGGTGTACTAGAGAAAGCATATATATCTAATCACTTAAAAGCAGATTTTCCAAACTCTAATACTGTTAAATTTTCAGAAAGACATTTTGTATTAAAAAAATAAAAAATAGTGTAAATTTGACAAATATTTTTGAATATGCTATAATGTACTAGTAATTGATGGCGCATTATTCTAGTCAATTACTTTATTTGGAAGACGAGATTAAACAATCGTTAAAGGGCATATCTGTGAAACCTTTGGTGTTTGCTTCTTGCGCCCAGCTTGGGGTGAATGCTGGAGTTGTAGAACACTGGGCGACCGTAATGGCATACGATCATCGACCCACTGTTCGTTGGAGACCTATTTATGTGCTTGGCCTATACGTTCACAAAAAAATCTTTCTGAAATGACGGACCTTGTACGTGATAGGATAGAACCTGTATGTGGTGAAAGCTATGTGCAGTGTAGCCTGTCTTGAGTGAAAATATTGGGATAAATGATCTGGCTTATACGAGCGGCCACTCGATATAAGGACTGCGTTTTGAAACTGTTTTTGCAAAAAGGAACTAGAAATAAAGTGTTGGTGAGGAAATCTCCTAGGGTGTACTATTAATTTAGGATTGCAGTGGACACTAAGTGGTAATCAAGTCGTATGATTGGAGACGTCATATTGATTCTTTTAAAGGGGAACCGCAATACTGGTAACGGAATTGTAAGAATCGGGGAAATCCTACTTGACCTAAGGTTCAAAGTTAACTATTTTAATAGCCAAACAATTATGAATTTGAAGTTAAAAGTAGTTTATCTACTTTTTTTTTGATATAATCAATGTATGTAATATGATTATAATAGTGAGGTTTAATATACATGTTTAAAAAGAAAACAAGTGAATTTAAAAATTTATTAGAAGTAACTAAGAAAAAAGAAAAGATAAAAAAAGAGACAGTTAATTGGGGATGGATTAGAACTATATTAATTATGTCTTTTACAATATCTTTTGGTCTTAGTTTTGTTGCTCAATCAACTATTCCAAATTTAAATTTATTCTTTGGTATTGTTGTTACATTACTATTTATTGGAATTGGTATTATGTTTGATATAGTTGGTGTTTCAGTTACTGGTGCAGATGAAGCTGTATTTCATTCTATGAATTCTAGAAAAGTAAAAGGAGCAGGAGTTGCTGTTAAATTTAAAAAGAATGCTGATAAAGTATCAAGTTTCTGCTGTGATGTTATTGGAGATATTTGTGGTATTATTTCTGGTGCTGCAGGTACAACTATTGCTTTACAACTATCATCAGTTACTGGTATAGATGTTCTATGGACTTCTTTACTTGTTGCTGCAATTATTGCTTCTTTTACAATAGGTGGTAAAGCAATAGGTAAAAGTTTTGCTATAAATAAGAGTGATATTATTTTATATTCATTTGCTAAGATAGTATCTAATTTTTATAAGGGGTAGTTTACTACTTCTTTTTTTTATTTTTTATGTTATAATAGGAGACGTTAGGCACTGGTGATATATATGGATTATAGCTTAGAAAATAGAAGAATTAATTTAGACAAAGCTAATATTATTGGATATGGAAAGAATGGAAATGTTTATAAGTATAAGAACTTAGCTTTAAAGATATTTCCTAATGGTAATATTCCTTACGGTTTAATGGACATTGATACTTGTCATAATCTAAGTAATATTACTACTTCTAGTATTTTATTGCCTAAAAATCTAGTGTTTTATAAAAATAAATCATTTTCTGGCTATTCATTAAAGCCTATAAGTTCTGCTAGAACTAGAAGTATTGCGAAGATGGATAAAAAATCATTTATTGATAGTGTTGAGTTATTAGAAGAGGATGTTTTATTATTAAGTAAAAAAGGAGTATTACTTGATGGTATTTTACCAGAAAATGTAATTGTATCTGATAGATTATACTTAATTGATCCATCTAAGTATTATTTTGTAGATAAGGAATATTCTGATGGATTATATGATTTGAATACTTATCAAATTCATTTATTATTAACTAAGTTAGTACTTACTAGTCTAAAGAAAAATGATGTTACTCCAAAAGAGTTACGTAAGCTAAAAACAATTCTTTTATCTAGAGAAGAAAATCAATTGAGTAGTGACTTTTTTGATGAATTAATTGGGGAAGAAAAAAATATATATAATTATGTTAAGAAGATGAGGTAACTTGTCTTTTTAATTATTTTATAGTAAAATTAAAACGTTTCGAGGTGATTAGATGATACAAGCAAATAATGTTAGTTTAAAATTTGGAAAGAGAACTTTATTCGAAGATGTTAATATTAAATTTACTAATGGTAATTGTTATGGATTAATTGGAGCAAATGGGGCTGGAAAATCAACTTTCTTAAAGTTACTTGCTGGTGAAATAGAAACTACTACTGGTGAAATAACTATTAGTAAAGATGAAAGAATTTCTATGTTAAGACAAGATCACTATCAATATGAAGATATGCGTGTATTAGATGTTGTTATTATGGGTAATTCTAAATTATATGAAATAATGCAAGAAAAAGATAAGATGTATGCGTTAACTGAATTTAGTGAAGAGGATGGTATGAAACTTGCTAACTTAGAAGCGGAATTCATGGATTTAGATGGATGGAATGCTGAGCCAGATGCTTCACAATTATTAAGTAATTTAGGTATACCTGTAGAAGAGCATTATTTAACTATGAAAGAGTTACCAGTTAAATCACGTGTTAAGGTATTACTTGCTCAAGCTTTATTTGGTAATCCAGATATTTTATTATTAGATGAACCTACAAACTCATTAGATATTGAAGCTATTAGATGGTTAGAAGAATTTTTAATTAATTTTAATAATACGGTTATTATTGTTTCACATGATAGACATTTCTTAAATAATGTATGTACTCATATAGCTGATATCGATTATGGAAAAATTAAATTATATGTTGGTAACTATGATTTCTGGTATGAATCAAGTGAATTATTACAAAGACAAATGAAAGAATCAAATAAAAAGAAAGAAGAAAAGATTAAAGAATTGCAATCATTTATTGCTAGATTCTCTGCTAATGCTTCTAAATCTAAACAAGCTACATCTAGAAAGAAGATGTTAGAAAAGATTCAATTAGATGAAATAATTCCATCTTCTAGAAAATATCCATATATTGATTTTAAGATTGAAAAACCTGCTGGTAAGGAAATATTAAAAGTAGAAAATTTAACTAAGATTGTAGATGGTAAAAAAATATTAGATAAAGTATCATTTACTATTTTAAAAGGAGATAAAATATGTTTCTTAGCTGGAGACGATATGGCTAAGACTACATTATTTAATATTTTAGCTGGTGTTGAAAAATATGATAAAGGTACTATAGAGTGGGGTAAAACAATAAACTATGGTTATCTTCCACAAGATAATACAAACTTCTTTAACTCTAATAAAAATATTATTGAATGGATTGGTCAATATTATGATATTAAAGATGAAACAGTACTTAGAGGTTTCTTAGGTCGCATGTTATTTTCTGGAGAAGATGTTTTTAAACATGTAGATGTTTTATCTGGAGGAGAGAAAGCTAGATGTATGTTATCTAAGATGATGTTAGAGCAACCTAATTTCTTAATCTTAGATGAACCAACTAACCATTTAGATCTTGAAAGTATTACTTCATTAAATAAGGGATTATGTAATTTTCAAGGAGAAGTTTTATTTACTTCACGTGATTATGAATTAAATAGTACTGTTGCTAATCGTGTAATTGAAATTAATAGTGATGGAACTATAATAGATAGAAGTATTCCTTATGAAGAATATATTGATTCTAATAAATAGAGACTAATAATTAGTCTCTTTAATTTTAAAGAATAAAGGGTTTTTATATTTTTATATTGTGTTATAATAAAGTTGGATGGTGATTCTTATGAATAATAAGAATAATATTATATTTGGGGTTGTTGCAGCTATAGTAATAATAGCTTTGATTATTATTTCACCAATGTTAACAAAAAATAGTAAATCTTCAGATTCTAATGATGGGCAAGAATTATTTTCTAGAGCTAGTATTGAATCTAATAATGTTAAAGAAGAAGAAAAAAAAGATTTTAATGATATTGATGTAGATACTTATTTAGCTGTTGCACATAGAGAAGATAAGAATTTAGTTTTAGTTGGAAGAAATGGTTGTCAGTATTGTCAGATTGCTGAACCTATTATTCAAAATATTATGTATAAATATAACTTAGATGTTTATTATGTTTCTACAGATTATTTTGATGAAGAGAGTTATACTAAGTTTTCAAATTCTAATGAATTACTTAAGTCTTTTGCTACACCTTTATTTATGGTAGTTGCAAATGATGAAATATTAGATTATGAACAAGGTTTATTAGATACTAATAGTTATTTAGATTTTCTTAAAAAGAATGAGATTATTACTGGAACGGAGGAATAAAAAATGGGAAAGGTTTATGAACAAGCACTTAAATTTAAAGAGGCTTATCCTGCTACTGTTGCATGGAGAATAAAGAAAAATGCTGAGGTAGTAGAGAGACATCTTAATCCTGATGAAGTACCTATTTATACATTTGTTGCACAAAAAAATGATAATTTTTTTGATATATTTTCTACTGCAGTTGTTTGTTTAACAAATAAAAGAATATTAATTGGTAGAAAGAGAGTTATAGTTGGATATTTCTTAGATTCAATTACTCCTGATATGTTTAATGATTTAAAAATTAAAAGTGGAATTATTTGGGGTAAAATACATATAGATACAGTAAAAGAATTTGTAACATTATCTAATATATCTTATCCAGCATTATCTGAAATTGAAACACAAATATCTGCTTATATGATGGAAGCTAAGAAGCTATATCCTTCATTTGATGATTAAATGCCTTTAATAAAGGTATTTTTTTTGCTATAATTTATATAGTAGTGGTGATGTATATGAAGAAATTTATGCCTATTTTAATTGCTTTAATTATAATATCAATTTCTTATCAATTTATAGTAATCTTTTTTATTCATGGATATACCATTAACTATTCTGTTGTTGGTGATGATAATTTATTTGATATCAAAGAAGTTTTATATGATAAGAATAAGTATGATTTTTATATAGATGATAAAGATGGTAATAGGTATTTAGTTAGTGATAAATTTGATTTTAATAAACAAAAAGGTGTAATTAAAGATATTGCTTTTTATGAAGATAAAAATATTAAATGTATTCTTCCTATATATAAAAGAGAAAGAATAGGTAATATTACTTGCTTATATGAAAAAGGTCAAGTTGATTATTCATATCTTATGACTAATAATATTAATACTAAAAAGATGCTTACTAAATTTAAAAAGTATGGATATAGTATTGATAAAAGTTATAGCTTAAGTGATAAAACAAAAGAATATCCTTTAGAAAATGGTTTTACAGCCTATGTTTATACTGGTAATTTATTTGATGGTTATACTTTTACTATGTGGAATTATAATGGTATATTCTTTATAAATAAAGATAAGATTGTAGAAAAACAATATCTAGATGAAGATTTATATGATAATAGTAATTCTAGAATAGTTGGAAAATATTACATGTTTTTTAAATTTAATGAAACTGAAAAAGATTTAAGTGATATCTTTTTTGTAAATTTAGAGGATTATGGAAAGAATTCTATTTATATGAGAAATGGTTTAAATAATAATATGTATATTAATGGTGTTTATAATAATAAACTTTATATTACTGATTTAAAGACAAAAACTCAATATTCATTAGATCCATATAAAACTAATTTTGAAGTAGTGGGAGAAGATAAAGAATTTACTATATTAAAGAATAATCAATTGGAAAAGATAAGCAGTAAATTATATTTTAAGGCTAAATATTTTTTTGATGTAGCTAATGTTGATAATATTACTAATAAGTTTGGTAATGTTAATGTTTATCAGTCTGACAATTATTATTATTTTATGAAAGATAATGTTTTTTATAAACAACATAAAGATTATCCGGCTACAATAAAACTATTTGAATTTAAAGATGTTAGTGACTGGAGATTATCTTCAGGTGATATAGTCTTTATTAGTGGTGATACTATGTATTTATTCTCAGAAAAGTATGGTATTAAACCTATTGTAAAAAATAAAGAATTTAAATTTAATTATAATAATATTTGTAATTTATATAAGAAGTCATAGGCTTCTTTTTTTTTGCATAAAATATAATAAATTTCTTGATATTTACAAAATGATTTGCTATAATCTAAAGTGCTATGGGGCTTTAGCACAAGTGCTCCATAAAACAATTAATTATAAGCTGGGGCTTTAGCCAAGTGGTAAGGCGTGGGTCTGCAACACCCTGATCATCGGTTCAAATCCGTTAGGCCCCTCCAGTTGCAAACGTGGTTCAATGGTTAGAATCAGGCCTTGCCAAGGCTTAGAT
>JAUNMV010000069.1:0-1996 GCA_030531695.1 Bacilli bacterium
AGAGAGAAACATTTATGATAGCCTCGTAATAGATAATACATTTATTAATATACAATTAATAAAATAAGTAGGACTTCTAAATAATATCTTAAATTCCTTATTTAAATAAGCTTTAAATACACTAGTCTCTTTTATATTTCTTAAATTAAATTTACTAACTGTATCAGTATTTTTACTAGTTAATCCAATTAAACTCTTATAATATAATGATTTACCTATAAAAAATAACTATATATATAAAATTAACTAATAAATATAATAATAAACTAACTATAGAAAAATTAGTAACACTATCTACAAATAAATATATATGTGGAAATATTACTCTCATAACATTTAATACTCTATGATTACCTAAAGCAAAATCTACTATATATTTATCAAAATCAAATTTCTGTAGATAACCAATACTATTAACAAACATAATCATTATAAATAATAAGAATACTATAGATATCTTTCTTATAGTCTCTTTATTCTTAATAAATTTAGTAAAGTTCATTAATAACATACTAATTATTCCACAATATACCATAGGTACTATAGGTAATGTAAATACACCAACTAATGATATTAATATATGTTTAATACCTAAATGTAGAGCTAAACAATATCCTATAACACTAACTATTAACATTAGAAATTCCATTATATTTTCTGCTATAAAACAAGCCGTAAATTTAGATAGTAAAACTACTTGTTGATTTACAGGAAAAGGTAATATATGTTCTATATCTTCACTAAAATATAATTGATTAAGTAATACATTAAAACTAAATGTAAATGTAAAAATACTTAAAACAATACAAAAGAATTCTAATCCAATAGTAGAATAACCTACTTCTTTTAAATTATCAGTAGCGGCATAAACAAATATTCCACAAGATAATACAAAAGGTATAAATATAAATATTACTACTAATGATAATAAAAGATAAAACATAAATCTCTTTTTCTTATCAGTAATAGTACTCATAGCTATAGTCTTCATAAATAATTTAGTAAGAGCTAAATAACTATTCATCTTGAATTACCTCCATGAATAATTGTTCTAAATCTTCTTTCTTACCATATCTATTATTTAACTCATCTAAAGTATCATAGAATATAATTTTTCCTTTATGAATAATAGCTACTTTATCACATAACTTTTCCGCTACTTCTAAAACATGTGTAGAGAAGAAAACTGTATTTCCCTCTTTAGCATGTTCAATCATCATATTTTTTAATACTATTGCACTCTTAGGATCTAATCCTATTAAAGGTTCATCTAATATCCATACTTTAGGATTATGAATAAGAGCTGCAATAACCATCATTTTTTGTCTAGTACCGTGAGAATAACTTTGCATAGGCTTATTTAATAAGTTAAGTAAACCAAATTGTTCTCCAAAATACTTAATTCTTTTCTTTCTATCACTAACACTTACATTATAAATATCAGCTATAAAATTAATATATTCATATCCAGTTAATCTTAAAAACATATCTGGATTATCTGATATATATCCAATAATACTCTTAGCTTCAATTGGATCTTTCACAATATCATAATCTTCAATAGTAATATAACCTTTATCTGGTTTTAATACACCGGTCATCATCTTTAGTAAAGTAGTTTTACCAGCTCCATTTAATCCAATAAATCCTACTATTTCACCAGGATTAATATCTAAACTAACATTAGATACAGCCTTAATAGTATTATTATATACTTTACTAACATCATGAATTCTAATCATATTATCACTATCCTATCTTACTATTGTAAAAGTTCATTTCCTCACAAGCAAACTCAGCACTATTATATTTATAAATAGCCTTAGTACCTTCTTTATTAACATTTAATGTAAATGTATATTTAGTTTTATAACCACCATCTAAATTAGCAATCATATATAACTTATATAAATATCTATCATTAGAATTATCTTCTAAAGATATACCATAAGTACCATCTTCATAAGTATCTGGTCTATCTAAGAATTGTCTAGCA
>JAUNMV010000069.1:2006-2669 GCA_030531695.1 Bacilli bacterium
AGCATATCTACTCTTCTTATTAAAATCATATTGGAAATAAGTAGTTCTATCAGTAGTAAGTTCTCCATTAACCATAGTTCCACATACCCATGTATGATTCTCAATATAATTAGGATTAGTTTTAAGACTTAATTTAGAAGTAACTTTATTATTATCTTTATCTATTTCATAATCAACTTTCTCACTCTTAAATCCAGATAAGAACTTATATCCAAATATACAAAGTATTATTATTAAAACTACTAATGCCACAATAAATACTACTTTAAATGGAATAACACTTAAATTAAGTTCAAATTTCTTCTTTTCTTTTTTCTCTTTCTTATTATCATAAGCATAAGAACTACCAGTATCTCTAAAATCAATTAAATTATCAATAGTATAGTCCTCTAATCCATCTCCACCAGTAGAAACATTCTCATCTTCTACACTATTAAAGAAAGGATTATTATCTATAACAATCTGATCATCTTCATCACTAGTATTATTATCTTCAAAACTATTAAAACTACTATAATCAGGAATATCACTATTCTTATTCTTATCTTCAATATTATATGAATTTAATAAATCATCTAATTCTGTATTATATGCTGAATCATTATCACTATCTGAATCATTAAAATATTCTTCATCAGTATTTATATCATCATATAAATCATT
>JAUNMV010000070.1 GCA_030531695.1 Bacilli bacterium
ACCTGAACCAATGACTGCTCCTGCTGCACCTGTTGCTCCAGTTCAACCTGAACCAATGACTGCTCCTGCTGCACCTGTTGCTCCAACACCAGTAGTTGAAGAAACATCAGCACCAGTAGAAGGTGGAAAAGAAAAAAATAAATGGGTAGCATTCTGTTTATGCTTCTTCTTAGGATGGTTAGGAGCACATAACTTCTATGAAGGTAAAGCAGGAAAAGGTATCCTATATATATTTACATGTGGATTATTTGGTATAGGAACTCTAATAGATTTAATAAAAATCTTACAAAAACCAAATCCATACTATATATAAAAAAAGTACTAACGATAAGTTAGTACTTTTATTTTAAAAATAAAATATATCTTCAAATTTTTTATCTAAAGCTACTGCAAGTACTAAAGCTAGTTTAGCAGTAGGTTCATATTGTCCAGTCTCTAAAGAGCTAATAGTATTTCTAGATACTCCTACTAGATCAGCTAATTCTTGTTGAGAAAGATTTTTCTCTTTTCTTATTTCTTTTAAATGATTATTTAAAACTAATTTATCTTTCCTAGTCATATTAAACACCTTTAAAGTATTGAATGATTAAGATAATTGTAACAAGAGCCCATGTAACAGAAGTAAATATATGTAATTTCTTAGCTCTATCAATTTTAATTGCTTTATAACCAAAAGATACTGAACAATAAATAGCTATTAATGCATATAAAGCAGGATTAGAACCTTTAGCAGTAAATATTTCATAACAATAGAATACAGTAGTTAATAATAACATACTAAGTGCTCCATATTGACATCCCTTAGATTCAACTTGTAATTCATATACATCTCTTTTTTTATTTTCTTTTTTGCTTGCTTCTAAAATTTCTTCTTTTTTCATATTTAACACCTCTAATTTATGACAAGTAAACTTGTCAAATATAATATACAACTTGCAAAGTATACTTGTCAATATATTTTTTATATTTTTTATTATGATATAATTTATTTAGGTGATTAATATGGTAAAAGGTATAAAAGATTATTATGATGATACATCTTCTACATGGGCAAATGTATGGTATGAAAATGATACAATGCTTCCATTCTTAGAAAGTTGTAAAGAATTAGTAGGAGATAATGCAAGAGTATTAGATCTAGGATGTAATGCTGGATATGAAACAAGAAGAATGAAAAATATTGGATTGAATCCAGTAGGATTAGACTTTAGTTCTAAAAGTATAGAAATAGCTAAAGATAAAAATAATGATATAGAATTCTACTGTGACAATATGTTAAATGATTTAACTTATTTAGGTAAATTTGATGGAGTAATCGCAATCGCATCAATAATACATATAGATGAAAAAGACTTAGAATTATGTTTTAAAAGAATATATGAAATCTTAAATGATAATGGATATCTATTTATGGTATTAAGAAAAGAAGAAGGAAAATTATCAACTAGTTATCAAACTGTAGATAATGTAGATTATGATAGAGAAGTATATGGATATAGTAAAAAATTATTAGAAGAAAAGATGAATAATAAGTTTAAATTTATAAAAGAAGGGGATACTCATGATGAACATTGGGTATATTACTATTACCAAAAATTGACAAAATAACGTTTTTATGTTAAAATGTAAGCCGTAATAATTCAATTAGTTATTCGCGTTTTATTACCGGGCACTTTATAGTGGGGTTAACAATGATAAGAACCTAAGAATCTCATCATGAATGACAAAAATATCGCAGAAAAATTTTGTGGTAGATTTTTGCTGTTCATGAAAGGAGGTTCTTTTTTAATACCACATAAAAATAAAGAAAGAAGGTAATTAATATGAAAGAAACACAAGAAAAAGAGTTTTATGAAAAAACAAAAGATTGGGATTTTTCTAAATTTGAAATAGAAAGTGAAACTTTAACAAATTGGGAATTCTATGAAATATTAAATGAACTAGCTACAAAAGATTCTAAAATATTAGACTTAGGAACAGGTGGAGGAGAAAAAGTAATAAAATGTTTTCCAGAATGTTCTGAAATAATTGGAACAGACTATTCTAAAGAAATGATAACAACTGCTAATAAAAATTTAAAAGAGAGTGGAAGAAAAAATATAACATTCCGTGTAATGGACAATTTAAACATGGATGTACCAGAAAACTACTTTGACATAGTAGTTGCTAGAAACACTCCTACTGATCCAAAAGCTATATACAAATGTTTAAAAGAAGGTGGCTATCTATTAATTCATGGAGTAGACAGAGATGATTGTTGGGGATTAAAAATGTTATTTGGAAGAGGTCAAGGATACAATGACATAAAACCAATAAGTTTAGTAGATTATGAAAATGTATTAAATGCTAATTTCAAAGATGTTGAATTGGTTCCAATCCATGACAGAGAATATTTCAATAATGAATACTTATTCAAAGCATTCTTAAAGAAAGTTCCAATAATAGAAGATTTCAATTATGATTCAATAAATGAAGAAGATGATGTATTATTAGATGAATACATATCTAAAAACACATACAATGGAAAAATAAGACTCTTAAGACGTTATTATGGAATAACAGCTAAAAAGTAAAAGCACTAACAAAA
>JAUNMV010000035.1 GCA_030531695.1 Bacilli bacterium
AGAGTCATGATTGTGACTCTCTTTTTTTTAGTGAAGAGTTTTTTTGGGTGGGGTACGTCGTTTTTATTGCTACGATTTTTCGTATTTCTTTATATATCAACAAATTATTAAAATAATAAATATTAAAGTTAATTGACATTATAAGTGAAAAATAGGTTATTTAAGTTGTATAACTATTTTTTTTTGATATAATTATTATGGGTGAAAAAAAATGGATTATAAAATAACAACATACTCAGAGGAAGAAACAATTGAATTAGCACAAAACTTTGAATCAGAAAAATTTCCTAATATGGTAATCTGTTTGAGAGGAGACCTTGGAAGTGGAAAAACTGTTTTTACTAAAGGTTTTGCACAAGCTATGGGTATTACAGAAGAGATAACATCTCCAACTTTTAATATTATTAAAGAATATGATACAGGTGATATTCCACTATATCACATGGATGTATATAGATTAGATGGTAAAGTAGATGATTTAGGTATCGAAGAATACTTCACAAAAGATGGTGTAACAATAATAGAGTGGGCAGATATGATTGAAGATTATCTTCCAGAAGAAAGATTAGAAATCAAATTTAAACATTCTATAGAAGATGAAGATAAGAGAATTATTACAATAACTCCTTATGGTTACGAATACGAAGATGTATGTGAGGCGGTATTATGAGAACCCTTTATATAGATACATCTTCTAGTTTTTTATATGCCGGAATTATTAGTGATGATAAAGTAGAGGCAGAAGTAAAGAAAGAATTCGGTCATAAGTTATCTGAAGCTGCTTTACCAGAAATTGTTTCAATGTTTGAAAAAAATAATTTACAAGCTAAAGATGTAGATAAAATTATTGTAGTAGATGGTCCTGGTAGTTTTACTGGTATAAGAATTGGTATAACTATCGCAAAGGTATATGCTTGGAGTTTAAAAACACCAATTACTACAATAACTTCATTAGAAGCAATGGCTGTTTCATCTAATGCAGATACATATAAAGTACCTATGTTAGATGCTAGAAGAAAATATGTTTTTGCAGCAATCTATGATAAAGATAATAATGTTGTATTTGAACCAAAACATATTTTAATAGAAGATCTAAATAAAGAATTAGAAAAACTAGATAATTATGTAGTAATAACAAATGATAAGATTAATGATTATGAAAATAAAGAATCTTATTCACCAGATTTATTGAAAATTGTTAACACATTTAAAGATAAAGAAAATATTAATCCACATGCTGTTAATCCACATTACTTAAAATTAACAGAAGCGGAAGAAAGTAAATTAGCCTAATGTTTATCGAAGTTAATAAAGACAGCTTAAATATCTTAGATAATTCATTTATAGATAAGAATACTGTATCCAACGATCTTGATAGTAATCCTTTCGGTCATTATCTATTACTAGTTGAAGATAATGAAGTCATAGGATATATCTACTATAGTGATATCTATGATAGAGCAGAAATTAATCAAATAGAAGTTAATTTTATCCACAGAAACTGTGGAAAAGGTTCTATATTATTAGAAAAGATGATTTTAGTTGTGGATAAAAATATTACATTAGAAGTGAAAATAGACAATATTCCAGCTATTAAACTATATAAAAAATATGGTTTTGAACAAGTAGCTATCAGAAAAGGTTATTACAATGGAGTAGATGGAATACTAATGGAAAGAAAAAAGACTCTTTAGCTAGAAAAAAAGAGTCTTTTGTGCTAAAATAAGTACGAATTGAAAAGAGGTATGCATATGAAGGATACATATATATTAGGAATTGAAAGTAGTTGTGATGAGACAAGTGTTTCAATAGTTAAAAACGGAACTGAAGAAATAGCAACAGTTGTATCTTCACAAATAGATATTCATAAAGATTTTGGTGGAGTAGTACCAGAAATTGCTTCACGTCATCATGTTAAGAATGTCACTATGGTATTAGAAGAATGTATGTCAAAAGCTAATATGAGTATAGAAGATGTGGATGCTATAGCAATCACTTATGGACCTGGATTAATTGGATCTTTGTTAATCGGATTAGAAACAGCTAAGACATTAGCTTTTGTATATAATAAACCATTAATTCCAGTACATCATATTGCAGGACATATATATGCCAATAGTTTAGTTAAACCAATGGAATTTCCTTTACTAGCAGTAGTAGTAAGTGGAGGACATACTGAATTAATAGAAATGACTGATCATTATAAATTTAATAAATTAGGTGGGACTTTAGATGATGCTATAGGAGAATGCTATGACAAAGTTGCACGTGTTATGGGATTAGAATATCCTGGAGGTCCAAAGTTGGATAAATTAGCTATGGAAGGTAAGCCTACTTATAAATTACCAGTACCTCTTAAAGATGATAGTTATAACTTCTCTTTTAGTGGATTAAAAAGTGCAGTAATCAACTTAGCTCATAATGAAGAACAAAGAGGTAATCCAATAAGAGAAGCTGATTTAGCTGCATCATTCCAAAAAGTTGCTGTTGAAGCAATTATCACAAAATCAAGAAAAGCTATTATAGATAAAGGAATTAAACATATGATTTTAGCTGGAGGAGTAGCTGCTAACAAAATATTAAGAGCTGCTATGGAAGATTTAGCAAAAGAATTAGATGTAGATTTTACAGTACCTCCAATGAAGTATTGTACTGATAATGCAACAATGATAGCTGCTGCAGGATACTTTGCATATCTAGATGGTAGAAGAGCAGATATGACTTTAAACTCTAAATCACAAGATGAATTAAGATAAAACAAAAAAGACATCATTAAGATGTCTTTTTTCAACCTTCTACCCACGTGTGGGTAGAATCACCTCTGATGAACATATCGTTCTCATTACCTGTATTATAGCACAAAACCTTAAAAAAGTAAATAGTCCCAAATTTTATTGAAAATAAATAAAAATATTTATATTTCGATAAAATATGTTATAATGTTTTATAGAATAGGGAGGCTAGTATATGGTAAACAGAATTGTTTTAAATGAAACATCTTATTTTGGTCGTGGTGCTAGAAATAATCTTGCTACTGAAATCAAATCAAGAGGTTTCCACAGAGTACTTCTTGTAACTGATAAAACTCTATATGAATCAAAATTAGTTGATATGGTAACAAGGGTATTAGAACGTAATATCATAGGATACTATATGTTTGATGGTGTTAAACCAAATCCTACTGTTAAAAACGTTCAAGATGGATTACTAATGGCAAATATAAATAATGTGGATTGTATTGTTGCTGTTGGTGGAGGAAGTGTAATAGATACTGCAAAAGCTATATCTGTTATTATGACAAATCCAGAATTTAATGATGTAGTAAGTTTAGATGGAGTAGCAGACACAAAAAATAAAGGTCTTCCACTTTTTGCGTTACCAACTACATCAGGTACTGCTGCTGAAGTAACTATTAATTATGTTATTACAGATGAAGCAAGAACTAAGAAAATGGTATGTGTAGATGTACACGATATACCACTAGTAGCAATTGTAGATCCTGATTTAATGGATGGTATGCCACAAGCATTAGCAGCATCTACAGGTATGGATGCTTTAACACATGCTATGGAAGGTTATATAACAAAAGCTGGATGGTTAATTCCAGATATGTTCCATGTTAATGCTATGGCATTAATTTATAAAAACCTTGAAAAAGCAGCAAACGAAAAAAATAAGATTGCTATTGAAAAAATGGCTTATGCTCAATATATTGCTGGAATGGGATTCTCTAATGTAGGATTAGGAATTGTTCATTCAATGGCTCATTCATTAGGAGCATATTTTGATACACCACACGGAGTAGCCAATGCCTTACTTTTACCTCATGTACTAAAATTTAATGGAAAAGTTTGCCCAGAATTATTTAGAAATATGGGTAATGCATTTGGATTAAATATGGCAAATACTTCAGATGAAGAAGCTGTTCAAAAAGTAGTTGATGCAGTTGCTGAATTATCAAGAAAATTAAATATTCCACAATCATTAAAAGATTTAGGAGTATCAGAAGAAATGATTCCTACTTTAGCTAAACAAGCAATTAATGATGCTTGTACTCCAGGAAATCCTAGAGAAGTTACAGTAGATGATATTATAAATTTATATAAAGAAGCTTATTAAGAGGAAAGGGGATAACAATGTTAAAAGCAAAAGTTGGACAAAGTATAGATGTTGATAACTTTACTGCTGGTGCACAAACTGCATCAATCGCAACTGAAGGAATGGAATATGCAAAATTAGGATTTCTATATACTTCAGTAAAAAATGATATTAAAGAAGTTATCAAAGGTGTTAAAAGTGTAACTGATGCTCCTATTATTGGATGTACTAGTTCAGGATGTATAATGACACCAGATGGAATAATAGAATCAGAAAATGGATTTGCAGGTATGATGGCATTCGATGATCCAGATATGGTAGTTGGAGTAGCTTGTCATGAAGCAGGTAAAGATCCAAGAGCAATTGGTAGAAAGGTAGCAATTGAAGCAGTAGAAAATGCTAAAACTACTAGAGCTCCTGCATACTTCTACATGGTAGCAAGTCCAAAAGAAGAAGAAGAATACCTAATGGGAATTCAAGATGTAATTGGTAGAGTTCCTATGTTTGGAGGAAGTGCTGCAGATGATAAAGTAGAAGGTTATTGGAAAATAATCTGCAATGATAAAGTATTTACTGATGGAGTAGCAGTAGCATTCTTCTACACAGATAATGAAATAGCAACTTCTTATACAGGTGCTTACAATGAAACAAATAATGTAGGTATCATTACAGAAGTTAAAAATGATAGAACACTAGTATCTATTGATAATATTTCTGCATTAAAGAAATATGCTCAATGGATAAATGTAAAACCAGATTCACTAATTGGACAAAAATTACTAGAGGCATCAATTACTAAACCTTTAGGAGTAAAAGATCCATTAGGAAATCTAACAGTAATTCGTCATCCAATGTTTGGAAATGATGAAGGAACTAAAACTACTGCAGACGATACTATTACTTTAGGAAATAAAGTAGTAAAAGGAACTGCAATTATTCAATTAGAAGCTACAGTTGATGAATTAATTAATTCTACTGGAGCTACAATGAAAGATGTAAGAAAACAATTATATAATCCAGATCCAGCAGCTTATATTTTAGTACACTGCGGTGGAAGAAAATTAGGAATTGGAAATAGACTTGATGAAGTACATAAACAATTAGTTAAAGAGGCTAAAGGAGTACCATTTATTACTGTATTTACATTTGGTGAATATGGTTATGATGAACATTCATCTAACATATGTGGTGGATTAATGTTATCATTTACTGCATTCGGTAAAAATTAGGAGGTACTATGAGAAATTTAGTTAATGGCAAAGAGCTAGATTCTAGTGATGGACAAGCAATAGAAGTTAGAAATCCTGCTAATAATCAACTAATAGCTACAGTACCTGCATCAACTCCAGAAGATGTTGATTATTGCGTTAAATACGCAAAAGAAGCTCAAAAGAAATGGGCAGAAGTTCCTCTATATGAAAGAGGAAGAATACTAGAAAAGTTTATTACATTAGTGGAAAGAGATACTGAGACTTTAGCAATGACACTATGTCGTGAAACAGGTAAACCTATAAAAGAAGCAAGAGCAGAGATAGCAAATACAAGAACTTTTGTATCTGCATATATTGAAAAGGCAAAACATTTATATGGAATAAATATTCCTGTAGGTAATGAACCTGGAGTAGAAAATACAATGCAATTTACTATAAGACAACCTATTGGAGTAGTTGCATGTATTATTCCATTTAATTTCCCATGTGATTTATTTGGACAAAAAGTTCCAAGCGCTCTAATTATGGGTAATGCTGTTATAGTTAAACCATCAACTTATAACCCATTAACATTACATAAATATTGTTTATTATTAAAAGAGGCAGGTATTCCTGATGGAGTAATAAATTGTATATCAGGAGAAGGACCAATAGTAGGACAAGCCTTAGCTCGTCATAAAGGTGTAAATCTAGTTAGTGTAACTGGATCTACTGAAGTAGGAATAGAGACTATGGAATCTGCTTCTAGAAATCTAACTCATGTTATGTTAGAGCTAGGTGGAAATGATGCTTTTATCATTGATAAAGATGGTGATTTAGATCTAGCAGTAGAAGAATTAGTATGGGGAAGACTATACAATACTGGACAAGTATGTTGTGCAAGTAAAAGATTCTTAGTACATAATAGTATAATAGGAGAATTTACTGCTAAAGTAATAGCTAAACTAAGAAGAATAAAAGTAGGAGATCCTATGAATGAAGATACACAAGTAGGATGTCTTATAAATAAAGAAGCTGCAGAAAGAGTTCAAGATCAAGTAAGAAAGACTATAGCTCAAGGTGCTCATGTAGCCTTTGGTGGTAGAAGAAATGGTGCTTATTTTGAACCAACTGTATTAGTAGATGTAACAAAAGAAATGGATGTCATGAAAGATATGGAAATATTTGGTCCAGTTATTCCAATATGTGGATTTGATACAATAGAAGAAGCAATAGAAATTGCTAATCAATCTACATATGGTTTATGTGGTAATATAATTACACGTGATATAAATAATGCTTTCAAAGTTGCTTCTAAATTAGAAGTAGGTGGAGCAATCATAAATGGATCAAGTTTCTTCCGTTCCGCTGAAATGCCATTTGGTGGATGGAAACATTCAGGAATAGGTAATGAAGGTATTGCATCTACTTTAGAAGAAATGTCTAGAGTAAAGACAATAATATTAAAAAATGTATTAAAATAATACCCAATTATGGGTATTGTTTTTTTTACGTAAATTGACGTAAATCAATAATTGTGGTATAATATGGGACGTCTAAAGGGGAGATATTCGTGTTTAATAAGAATAAAAAGAAAAAGAATTATGAATTAAATGATAGAGTAGATTTATTAAGAATGAAAACATTATATAAAGCTATTCTATATAACTATGAGACTACAACTAATATGAAAAAATACTTTACAGATATTAACAGATATAACTTATCTGATAAAAAAATACAATTATTATTTTACGATAAGACAATGCAAAAACATCCTGTTGTAAAAAAGAATAAAGTAGCACATGAATTATGTAAAGTATATGGATTTGATGAATATTATTCTGGTGTAAAAACACTAAGAAGTATGATGCAAGATAATCTATTTGATTTTGAAATAAAAGAAAATTTAAAAGGGTTAATTGAAACATTTGATAAATTAGAAAAATTACCTTTAGTAAGAGCTGTAATTAGAGATAAAGAAGATCTAGTTAAAATTGATAAAGCAGCAGATGATTTAGAAATATTTACAGATGGTGAAATATTATCAGATGATAAAGATGAAGATGGAAGAACTATAATTATTTCTAAACCAACATTCTTAATAAGAAAAAATGAAGGGGAAACTTATCTAATGAGATATCCAGCTATAATATATGGATATGAACCAAATAAAGTATTAATTCCTACAGTAAAGGAATTATTACATAGTAATCAATATAAAAAGTAGTTTTGACTATTTATAGTTAATTATATATAATTAAAAACATAGGAGATGGATTTATGTTACTATATTCAAATAAAATTAAAGGATTTACAATATAGTGGCACCGCATCTTAAAAAATAAAAGATGTAGGTGTCATGTTTTTGTCGTGCCTACATCTGTATCTTAACCTATACAGATGTATAGGTTTTATTTTTAGAAAGATGGGATATATATGATAGAAATAGGTTTAAACAAAGTAAGTAAACAATTTGGTAATAAAGTTGTTTTAAAAGATATAAGTTTTGAAGTTAAAACTAATGAACGTGTTGCCTTAATTGGACAAAATGGTTGTGGTAAGACAACACTATTAAAATTAATTTGTAGAGAAGAGTTACCTACATCAGGAGATGTAATAGTAAGAAGAGATGCATCAGTTGCTATACTAGAACAAAAACCTAAAGTAGAATGGAATAATATCATAGTAAAAGATATATTATATTCTTCTTTTAAACGAATTAATGAATTAGAAAAAAGATTAAAAATAGAGGAAGAAAAATTATCTACTACAGACGGAGATGCCTTAGATAGAGCTATAAAAAGATATACTTCTCTTCAAGAAGAATTTATGTCTATTGGAGGATATGAAGTTAATTCTAAAGTAGATAAAATAATATCTGGATTTAAAGTAGAACACCTAGTAGATAAGAAATATGAATCTTTATCTGGTGGAGAAAAAACTATTATTAATTTAATGAATATCTTACTACAAGAACCAGATATATTATTATTAGATGAACCAACTAACCATTTAGATATAGATATGTTAGAATGGTTAGAAAACTTTATAAATAATTATAATAAAACAGTATTAATAGTATCACATGATAGATACTTCTTAGATAAAGTAGCTACTAAAACTATCTTAATTGATAATGGGGATTCAGAAATATTTAATGGTAATTACTCTTATTATTTAGAAGAAAATGAAAGAAGAGTAATGCAAGAATTTAATGAATATAAAACTCAAGCTAAACAAATAGAAGCCATGAAAAAATCTATTAAAAGATTAAGAGAGTATGGTAGATTAGCTTATCCTTGTGGAGAAAAATTCTTTAGAAGAGCAGCTAGTATAGAAAAGAGATTAGAAAAAATAGAAGTACTAGATAAACCACAAAAAGAAGTAAAAATACCACTTAACTTTGATTTTGATCAAAGAAGTGGAAATGATGTAATTGAATTTAATAGATTTAATTATTCTATAGGAGATAGAGTATTATTTAAAAATGCTAATCTATTTATTAAATATCAAGAAAGAGTATGTTTAATGGGTAAGAATGGTAGTGGTAAATCTACTCTTATAAAAGAAATAATGAATCATAACCCTAATATAAAATTAGGTACTAATATAAGTATTGGATATATTCCTCAAGAAATAATATTTGAGGATGAAAATATCACAGTACTAGAAGAAGCACATAAGTATTTTAATGGATCAGAAGAAATATTAAGAAGTGCATTGTTTAGATTTTTATTCTATGGTGAAGGCGTATTTATAAGATTAAATAAATTATCTGGAGGAGAAAGAATAAGATTAAAATTATTCTGTTTAATGCAAAAGAATAATAATTTATTAATATTAGATGAACCTACTAACCATATTGATATTAATACTAAAGAGATATTAGAAGAAGCACTAAAGACTTATCCAGGAACTATTTTATTAATATCACATGATAGATACTTTATTAATAAAGTTGCTACTAGAATAGTATATTTAGAAGATCAAAAACTAGTAAGTTATGTAGGTAACTATGATGATTACAAAAATACAAAACTTAGACAAAGTAAAATATCCACTAAGAAATAGTGGATATTTTTTTATTAATTAATTCAATTAAGAAATACATTAAATAAGATAATATACATAATATAAATACACTAGTAATAACTAAATTAATATGAAATACATTAGAACCATAAGTAATTAAATAACCTAATCCTTTCTTAGATACTAGTAATTCTCCCATAATAACACCAATATAATTCATAGATAAATTTACTTTAATAGAACTAAATATATTTTTTATATTAGAAGGTATTATTACTTCTTTTAATATTTGATATTTACTTGCTCCAAAAGATTTCATTAAATAAATATAATTGTTATCGGTATTATTAAAATATGTATATAAATTAATAGTAGTTACAAATATACTAATTAATAATCCCATTACTATAATAGATTTAACAGAAGCTCCAGCCCATATAATTATAAGTGGCCCTAAAGACACTTTAGGTAAAGAATTTAATACAGTAAGATATGGATCTAATATTTTAGATATAACAGGTATTAAATACATTATAATAGAAACCATAAAACTAATAGTAAATGATAATATAAAACTAATAATTATTTCATAAATAGTAATACCTATATGATTAAATAAACTACCATCCTTCATAAGTGTATAAGTTGTATTAATAATATCAGACGGGCAAGAGGTAATAAAAGTATTTATAACCTTTTCTCTAGCAAGTATCTCCCATAATATGATAAAAATAAATATAATTAAGAATCTAAAGATATTTACTAGTATCTTTTCTTTTTTTCTTTTTAATAAAAAATTCTTTCTTTCAGGAGATATTATTGACATCTAAATCCCTCCAAATTTCATCTAGTAAAATACTATATTTATCTTCTAATTTTCTATTAGAAAAATTTATATTTTTAAATGGAATATCATATATTTTTTTTATTACTCCAGGACGTTTAGAAAGAAGAATAACTCTATCTGAAACATTCAATGCTTCATTTAAATCGTGTGTTACCATGATTGCAGTCTTACCTTCATTTTTTATTATGTTAAATATATCTTTTCCTATAGATAATCTAGATTGAGAGTCTAGTGCTGATAAAGGTTCATCTAAGAGTAAAATATCTGGTTTTAAAGCTAGAGTTCTAATTAACGCAACACGTTGTCTCATACCACCAGATAAATTATTAGGATACTTATACATAAAATCTTCTAGTCCATATTTTCTTAATAATTCTTTTACATATTCTACATTTTCTTCATTATCTATATGCTTTATTTTTAATCCTAATAGACAATTATCTAATACATTTTTCCAGGGGAATAGAGAATCTGTTTGTAACATATATCCAACTTTTAAATTATTTTTATAAATTACATTACCAGTATAGTCTTTATCAATTAATGAAAGAATTGATAGTAGAGTAGATTTACCACATCCACTGGGACCAATAATAGAAATAAATTCTTTATCAAGTAAATTAAAATTTATATTATCTAGAGCTAATATCTCAGAGTCAAAATCTTGATATTTCTTAGATAAATTTTCTACAGATAATATTATTTTATTGGACATAAATTAATTTGTTATAACTAACTTTATTATCTATAATTCCATAATCTAGCATAATATCTTGAAGATGATTAAATGATTTCTCACTAAAGTTAGTTGATTTAGGCCAAGCTTCTATTTCTTTATAACTCTTAACTGCTTTTTCAATATTATTTAGTGGGGTGTCTTTAAATTGAGGCTCTATAGCCTTAGCTATTTCTTCTACACTATGAGTATTTACATAATCTAAACCTCTTTGAGTAGCTCTAGTAAATGAATATATTAATTCTTTATTATTAATTATATAGCTTTTTTTAGCAGAGAATGATGTATATGGTACAACACCACCTAATTCTCCTAATGAAGCAACTATATAACCATATCCTTCTCTTTCAACTTCACTCGCAGTAGGTTCTCTTAATGTAATAAAAAGAAATACATATTATTAATTAGGAGATGATTTTATTAACGAAAAAGTATATTTAGAATTAGAATTATTTTTTAATAAAAAATTTTATGAAGATAAAATTATAGATTATGAAAAGTATATTGAAGTAGAGAAGAGAGTATTAAAACTATTGAAAAATAGACAAGATAGTAAAAATAATGATACAATGAGGACGTATACATTAGGAGTGAATAAACATGATAGAAAAAATTAAAAACTTTTTTAACAAGTATTATCATTTCTTTTTAATATTAATTCCTACAATTATTATTTCAAAGAATTATCAAAGATTAGATAATGATGCCTGGTTTATATTAAATACAGGTAGATATTTACTTAAACATGGATTCTTCTATATAGATCCATTCACAATTCATGAAGGATTAAAAATGATAGTCCAACAGTGGTTAACAGATGTAATATATTGGAGTGTATTTCATTATTTAGGAAATATAGGTTTCTTTATATTTATAACGGCATTAACATATCTAATGTTGTATGTTCATTATAAATTAGTATATTTAGTATCTGAAAAGAAATTATTATCAACTATATTTACTGTTCTTTGTGGATCGTTATGGATTTATTATATGACTTCACGTCCACAAATGTTTACTTATTTAATATTACTAACAGAATTATTAGTATTAGAAAAATATATTAAAACAAAAAATAATAAATTATTAATATTTTTACCTATACTTTCATTTCTACAAATAAATTTACATGCATCAGTATGGTTTATTCAATTTTTAATAATAGGTACATTTATAGTAAATGGATTAGTACCAGTTAAATATAGAAAAGAAGACTTTAAAGTATTACCAATCATTATAGTAACTATAATAATGTTTATAGTAGGATTCATAAATCCATATTTTTATAAAGCAGTTTTTTATTTATATTATTCATATGGAAGTGTAGTAATAAATAATAATATTACTGAAATGCATTTATCTACTTTTGGTACTATACAAGTTAAACAAATATTAATATTAGTAGTTTCATTTATATTCTTAAGTAATTTTATTAAAAAATTCAAAGTAGAATTAAGACATTATTTTATATTTTCAGGATTATTAATATTTGCATTTATGCATAATAAAAGTACAATTTATTTCTTATTAGTAAGTTTATATGCATTAGCTTATGGATTAAAAGATGTACAAATAAAAATAAAATTAAAAAGATTAAGAAAATATATAAATAAGAAGAATATAGAAAAAGCTTTAACATTTTTAATAATTATTTCTTCAATAGGTTCATTAGTCGCAACACCAGTTGTATTATATAAGAATATTAAAAAGATAGATTATCACAATGATTATGAAGGTGCGATGGATTATTTATTAGAACATTATGATTCTAAGAAAGTAATATTATATGCTGATTATAATAATGGTGGTTATCCTGAATTTAGAGGAGTTAAATCTTATATAGATCCTAGAGCAGAAGTATTCTTAAAGAAATTTAATGGTAAAGAAGATATACTAGAAGAGTTCTTTAATAGAAAATCTACTACTGTACCATATATATTCTATAAATATAAATTTACTCATTTATTAGTAAGTAAAGGTGATAAAGATATATTAATGTATCTATATCAACATCCAGAACAATATGAATTAGTATATACTCAATATAAGAAATATCCTAATGGAGCTAATTTAAAAATAGGTTATTTATATGCAAGAAAAGACAATAGTTAATTCTATTGTTTTTTTCATATATTTTATTAGGTGATTAAATGGATTTAATAAAAATAAGAGAACAATTAAATTTAGGTGTTCCTCTTATAAATATAAAATTAAGAGTAACAGATTATTCTAGAGTATCAACTAATAGAGAAGAACAAAAATCATCTTTAAATAATCAAGTAAATTATTTTAATAAATATATAATTAATAATCCTAATTGGGAATATGTAGAGGGTTATATAGATGAAGGTATAAGTGGCACAACAGATTATAAAAGAACTAATTTTATGAGAATGATAGAAGATGCTAAAAATAATAAATTTGATTTAATAATAACTAAAGAAATATCAAGATTTTCTAGAAATACTTTAGATAGTATTAAATATACTAGAGAGTTATTAAATTATGGAGTAGCTGTACTATTTATTAATGATAATATTAATACAGCATTACCTGATTCAGAACTAAGATTAACAATAATGTCTAGCCTAGCTCAAGATGAAATAAGAAGATTATCTGAAAGAGTAAAATTTGGTATGAGAGAATCTATTAATAATGGAAATATATTAGGTAATAATAAATTATATGGATATAAAAAAATAAATAATAAATTAGTAATAGTAAAAAAAGAATCCAAGATAATAAAAGATATATTTTATAAATATGTAATAGATAATTATTCATTAAATAAAATATCTAAAATATATAATTTTAGTGTTACTAAAATATCTAGAATAATAAAAAATCCAAAATATAAAGGATATTATTGTGGTAGAAAAAGTGAAGTAGTAGATTATATTTCTAAAAAAACAAAATATTTAGATTCTAGTAAATGGATTATGTATAAAGATAAAAGAATACCAAAAATAGTAGATGAAGAAATATGGAATAAAGCTAATATAAAACTAAAAAATAATAATAAAAAAATAACTAAAAATATTTATCCGTTATCTAAAAAAATATATTGTCAAAAAGATAAAA
>JAUNMV010000036.1 GCA_030531695.1 Bacilli bacterium
CATATCAGAAATAATACTATTATCTTTAAATACTATACTAGTAATACCTTTTCCAATAACTATATTACTATTTATAATAAAGCCATTCTCATTAGGTGTATCTATATCGAGTATATTATATATCTATAAAATAAAAGGATTATTATATCTACCAATAATACTACCATCTATAATAAATCTAATACTAATAAGTATACTATTCTACTATTCAATAACTTATATAATAGTAAGATTAAGGTATAAGAATAAAACATCAAGAAGAAAACTATTATTCGGATATATAAAAATAATACTAATCATATTAGTATTAAATATAGTTGTTTCATATATAGAATCATATCTATCTTATTATCTTTTCAAGTACTTAAAATAAACACAATACCTAAATTTAAAAAAATGTGTCAATTTACACTTGATAATTTACAGGGAAACTTCTATAATTATATTAGGAGGGTAAATTATGAAAGAATTAAATGTTGCGCTTACAGAACTAGGCATTAGTAAAGTTCGTTTAGCAAAATATTTAGGTGTATCAAGACAAATGTTATATAATTATCTAGCAATAGATGATTTAAATAACTGGCCTAAGGAAAAGGCTGCTAAGATACTTAGTTTACTAAATATTGAATCAATTAATGAATTAAAAAATTTAAAAGTAACAGGTGAGTACATCATAGAGGTTGAAGGAAGATTAAATGATGGAGTAAAAGACTCATCTAGCAAAGAAGTATTGGCAGACTTAAAAGGCTTCAATAAGAAGGAACAAGAATTACTTTCTGATATTATTAATCTATTAAAAGAAAGACTAAGTAATGATAAGTCTAAGGAAATGTATAATGCTTACGTATACTTATATAATTTCTTAAAGAGTATGGATAATAATGATGAATTAAAATATATATTAGCTTATATGTCTAAAGCATTAGGATTTACTGATCCTATGGAATTTAGTTTTAATAAGGATAAACAATTCGTATTTGAAAGTATTATATTCAGTGCGATGACATTATATACAAATGGTGGAGCTTCACGTACAAAACTTGCAGAAACTCATAAACGTTTCGTACAAGATATAGAAAAGAAAAATGAAGAGAAGTTAAGTCGTACTCAAGAATTGAATACAGCTAAAATACAAGCCCTAAGAGAATTAGGTTATAGTACAATTAATGAAGATAACGCTAAAGAAGTACTAGATAAAATAGCTGAAATTCAATCAAGAAAGGTATAATATGGATAGTAGAGAAGATATTGTAAGAGAAAGAGCTAAAGAACGTCTTGCTTCTATGGATAGAGAAACTTTAGGAGAAAAATCTATCGAAGAAGTTAAGAATATCTACAATCAGTTTGTAGCAGAAGAACAAGCAAAAGAAGATAATATAAGACTACAAGCTCAAGAAAAACTATCTCAAATAGATGAATCAGTATTAAATGGAATGTCTATAGAGGCAGTAAAAGATAAATATAATGAAATTAAAGAAGAAGTAAGAAAAGAAGCAGATTTAAATAATATGTTTAAAGAAACTCCAAATACAAAAGAAAATGCATCAGTAAATTCAAAGTAGTATCTTTAATAGATACTACTTTTTTGATATAATAAAAAATAGATAGTAGGGATAATATGAAAAGAAAAAGATATTTAATATTTATATTAATATTATTTATTAGTATCGGTTTTGCAGTATTAACTAGTAATTTAGGAATTAATGGTACTGCAAGCTTTACCGATGCTTCCTTTAACGTGTATTTATATGATATATATGAAGGAGATTATAATGTAGAGGAAAGCACAATAAACATAGAACAAACAAGTACAACTACTGCTACAGTAGCAGCTACATTTGAACAACCCGGAGATTATATAGATGTATGTTTAACTATAATAAATAGTGGTACTATGGATGCACAACTAAATACTTTGACAGTATCTGGACTATCTGATGAATTAAAAAATTACTTTGATTACAGTATAAAATACTTATTTAGTGATAATAAAAATGTCACTAGAGGAGATGTTTTAAGAGCAGGACAGGGTAAAAAGATGACATTTCATATAGAATATAAATATGATGTAGAAAGCTTATCATCTGCCTCTAATTTAAATCTTACACTTACAATGAATTATATTAATCCTAAGAAAGCAGTATCAGATACAACATGGGAATATGAATATTTAGGTAGAGAACAAATATTCTACGTTAATAAATCAGGAAACTATCAAATAGAAGCATGGGGCTCAGGTGGTAGACCATATAGATATACAGACGCAAACGGAAAAGGAGCTTATACTAAAGGGACTATAAACCTTAATAAAAATGAAAAATATTATATAATAATAGGTAATCATGCAGGAACATTTAATGGTATTGGAAAGAAAGCAAATGAAGGAACTATAGGTGGAGGAGCAACAGATATTAGACTTCTTCCATATAATAATAACAGCTTCGATTCTCTAAAATCTAGAATAATGGTCGCAGGAGCCGGAGGAGGAGTTGAGTATCATTCAGATATTTCTAGAGGAGGCTCAGGTGGTGGATTAAAAGGATATAACGCAACATACTCTGATGGTGGCATACTATATGATATTCCAAATTCAGGTGGGACACAAACAACAGGAGGAATTGCCATCTACTCACAAGCATATAATACATATGGTAACGCAGGACAATTTGGTAAAGGTGGAAATGCCAATAGTTTTGGTGGTGGTGGAGGTGCAGGATACTTTGGAGGATCCGGTGGAGTCAATAGACCACTAACTTCATATAATGAATCAGCAGGTGGAGGAGGATCTTCATATATCTCAGGACATATAGGATGTGTCGCCTTAGATGGATCATCAACATCTAGTAATATAGTCTATCCAACAAAACATAATGTAATATGTAATGATGGTACTACTGATATAGATTGTAGTATTCATAATAGTGGTAAATACTTCACAAATACAGTAATGATAGATGGAGAAGGGCATGAATGGAAGTATCATAATGGAGATACAGAAGTAACAGTCTCTAATGACGTTGTAGGAATGCCAATGTATATAGGCAATGGTACAATGACAGGAAATAATAATCCAGGATTTGTAAGAATAACTTATTTAGGAAATAATTAAAGAAAGGTAAATCCTTTCTTTTTATTATAAGGGGAGTAGTGGTAGAAGGGTACAATAAAAAAGACATATAGTAATATAATAATATTCTATTATTAATTATATAATTATCTTTTTATTAATGAAAAAATATTTCTAAATATTTTTTTTACAAACTTAACATACAAATAATTATATTTATATAGATAAAATAATTAATTCATGATACATTAATTATAGTTAATTCTAAGACATTTATTGATATATATATGGATAGTAATCCACTTATATCTTATTATACTAGATATATAGCACTTCCTATAATTGATATTATGTTAACTTCTTAATTTAAATAAATTTGCATATAGAAATCACTCCCCTAACGGAGTTTTTTATTTGTATTTAATTAATTATTACTATTTATATATAAATTAATAACAATAAACAAAATTATAATTATATAAGAAAAAAATTTTTAAAATATTTTTTTAATTTAATTTATCTAAATATCTATATATACATATATATAACTATAGATAACTAAATACCTTATATATGTCATATAGTACTATTACCCCTATTATCCCCCCTATCTGCCCTACATGCATTCTAAGCGATTTATCTCAATAAACCTATATAGTTATAGGCCTAAATTGTTAGACGCATTCTAAGCGATTTATCTTAATTAAGGTATATGGTTGTTAGGCTAAAATTACGAGATGAATTCTAAGCGATTTATTATAATCAAGTCATATAATTATTCATCTAAATTTATCGTATAAAAATATATTTCCAGGAAATAATATTAATATAAGGAGATATAATATGAATAATAATGCTAATAATATAGATAGAGGTAATAATTGTATTAATTGTACAGTAGTGGGTTGTAATTATAATAATGAACAGGGGAAGTGTATCCTCCCTACCGTTCAGATTGGCTGTACTACAAACTCTAATTATTGTAATAATACTATGGATACAATTTGTAATAGTTTCTGCCCTTCCATCAATTTTGATTATGAAATGGCAGAAGAGATACTTAATGATCTGGCAGATTAAAATTCACTACTAAATAAAAAATAGGGGAGCCTCCCCTACTTTTTTTCTTTTATATTACAATAATCTAAAATTTCTTTATAAGTAACTAATTTATCATTAATAGAATTATCTAAAGTAGTAGTATTTGCCAAATATAATTTAGGTATTTTTATACCTTTATAAAAGATTAAATATACTTTAGAACCTACTAAACATCTCTCATATAATTCTACGTCTACAGTAATATGAATATCATAATTATCTAGTTCTTCTAAATTAATATAATAAGTACTAATATTAGTCATTTCATCAGTAATAGTATTCTTAGATTTAACTATATCCTCTACTATTAGATAATTACCTTTCTTAGAATCTTTATATCTAATAATACCAAATCTAAGAAATAAACCACCTAAAAACCATAGACCAAATGCAGATATAACTACAAATGTCTTATTGGCTATATTAATATTACTTAGTACAGTAAATAACATTATTATAACTAAAATACCTAATAATAGAATAGATATACCTATAATAGAGAATATATATACTAAATTACTTCTTTTAGTACCTACTACATCATCATTTAAAACTAGATTATTCATAAAACACCTCTTCTTATTCTAATTCATCTAATATACTCTTACCAATAGTTGGTAATTCTACTTGGAAATTATCAGCTATAGTAGCACCTATATTTGCGAATGTATCAAACGCTTCTAATCTCTTAGGATGTTTAAAATTACGACTATACATAATTACAGGTACATTTTCTCTTGTATGATCTCCACCAGGAAAGGTAGGATCATTACCATGATCTGCAGTAATTATAAGTAAGTCATCTAATTCTAATTTATTTAATATTATAGGAACGTCTACATCAAATTCTTCTATAGCATTAGCATATCCTTCAACATCTCTAGTATGACCATATAAACTATCAAAATCAGGAAGATTTGCTACACATAAACCAGTGAAATTCTTATCCATAATATCAATAAACTTATTCATTGCCTCACTATTATTAGAAGCTTTTATAATCTTATTAATACCTTTTTTATTAAAGATATCATTAATCTTACCAATACCTATAACATTATAATTATTCTTATTTAATCTATCTAATACACTTAATTCTGGAGGATTTACTGCATAATCTTGTCTAGCACTATTAATAAGTTTATATTTACCAGAAGTACCAGTAAAAGGTCTAGCAATAATTCTACCAATCTTCCAATTATTCTCGATAGATATTTTATTCAATCTATCACAATACTCATGTAATGTCTCTATAGGAATAGTATCTTCATGAGCTGCTATTTGTAAATCAGAGTCAGCTGAAGTAAATACAATTAGAGCACCATAACTAATTTGTCTATCACCTAATTCATTAATTATTTCATCAGGATTATTACAACTCTTATTACCTAAGATCTTTCTACCAGAGACTTGCTCTATAGACGATAATATTTCGATAGGAAAGCCCTCATTGAACGTTTTGAATGGAATTGTATTCTTAACACCAAATAACTCATAATGACCGCTTAAACTATCTTTACCAGGGTTAGTAGGTTTAGCTATAGTATAGAAAGCTTCTGTATCCTTATTAACACTCATATTAATAGTATTCATAAATCCTATTTTCTTTAAATTAGGTATAAATAAATCATAATTTTCATTAATATGAGCTAAAGTATTAGCTCCACTATCTTTATAATTAGCTGCATCAAGAGTCTCCCCTACACCTAATGAATCTAATACAATCATAAATATTCTTTTAAATTTCATTCAAATCAGTCTCCTTTATGACTTCTAGGATGATAAGTCTCATAATCCATTCTTACTTGATCATCACTTACTTTAGTATAAATCTTAGTAGTAGAAATATCAGAATGACCTAACATCTCCTGTATACTTCTTAAATCTGCTCCATGAGATAATAAATGAGTCGCAAAAGAATGTCTCAAAGTATGAGGACTAACTTCAGGATTAAGTCCCTTATCTTTAAGTATTTGTTTTAAATTCTTAAAGAATCCTTGTCTAGTCATTCCTTTACCATGATTATTTAAAAAAATCTTATTACATAATACACCATTTTTTAATAATTTATCTCTTACATTTAAATATTCTTTTAAATAATATATAGAATACTCACCTAATGGTATTTCTCTTTCTTTACTACCTTTACCCATAACTCTAATAATACAATTAGTATAATCAATATCAGTAAGTTCTAAATTAACTAACTCACTTACTCTTAGTCCAGTTCCATACAACAATTCTAGCATAGCTTTATTTCTATAGTCAAATGGAGTATCTAGCTTAATATCTAATAATTTATCTACATCTTCCATACTTAAAGTCTTAGGTAAATATTTTCTTAATTTAGGTCTTTCTATAAATTCTGACTCATCTTTATTAACAATATTTTGTCTTAATAAATAACTATGAAAATTCTTAATAACAGTAAGATTATGAGCTATAGTAGTAGTCTCTTCTTGACTATTTCTATCCTTTAAGAAATCTTTTATATTATCACTCTTTATATCTTTAACATTATTAATGCCTTTACTATTTAAATATTCTTTATAAACATCTAAATCATTACGATAACTAAGATTAGTCTTATCAGATAATCCCTTCTCAAAGAAACAGTAATTAATAAATTCTTCTATTGCATCCTCTAAATTCATAATATCACCTTACTAATATTATTATAACATAAAGAAAGAGTCTAATATAGACTCCTATTTATTCTCCTTACTAGCTTTAATAAATGAATCAAATAAAGGATGTGGTCTAGTAGGACGAGATTTAAATTCTGGATGAAACTGACTAGCAATAAAATGTTTTAAATTAGGTAATTCAATTATTTCTACTAAATTAGCTTTCTCATTTATTCCTGAGAATACCATACCTTTTTCTTCTAATATAGATTTATATTTATTATTAAATTCATATCTATGTCTATGTCTTTCTAATATTTTATCAACTTTATAATCATTATAAGCTAAAGTATCTTTCTTTAAAGTACATTCATAATTACCTAATCTTAATGTCCCTCCCATATTAACAATACTCTTTTGATCAGCCATCAAATCTATAATTGGATTCTTGCAAGTGGGATCAAATTCTGTAGAAGATACATCATCAATACCACATACATTTCTAGCAAACTCAATAACTGCTAGTTGCATACCCAAACATATACCTAAGAAAGGAATATCATGACAACGAGCATAATTAATTGCCATTATTTTTCCTTCAATGCCTCTAGAACCAAATCCTCCAGGTACTAATATACCCTTAGTATTTTTAAATACTTTATCTAAGTCTTTTTCTTTTTCTAATTGTTCTGAATCTACCCAATTAATATCTATTTTTACATTATACTTATATCCTGCATGTCTTAATGATTCCGCAACAGATAAATAAGCATCATGCAATTCTACATATTTACCTACTAAAGCAATCTCGATACTATCTTTTAGATTATCTACAGTCTTAACTAATTTCTTCCAATAATCAAGTTTAGCTGGTTTAACTTCTAAACCAAATTGTTTTAATATTATTTCATCTATTTTTTGATCATAATACTTTAATGGTATTTCATATACATTATTAACATCAACCGAGTCAATTACATTTTCTTTAGGTACAGAACAAAACATTGATAATTTATCTTTAATATGGTCATTTGTTTCAAATGGAGTTCTGCATACTAAAGCATCAGGTCTAATACCTAAATTACGTAAATCTCTTACACTATTTTGTGTAGGTTTAGTCTTTAATTCATTAGAACCAAATATATAAGGTATTAAAGTACAATGAATAAAGAAAGTATTAGAAGAACCTTGTTCATATTGAATTTGTCTTAAAGCCTCTAAAAATGTATTAGATTCAATATCTCCAACAGTTCCACCTATTTCAGTAATGACAATATCTGCTCCACTAGAATTAGATGCTTCATATACCTTATTTTTAATTTCATTTGTAATATGAGGAACCATTTGTACAGTAGCTCCTAAGTAATCTCCGTGTCTTTCTTTATCTATAACGGATTTATATATCTTACCACTAGTAATATTAGAAGTATAATTAAGTTCTTCATCAATATATCTTTCATAATGTCCTAAGTCTAAGTCAGTTTCACAACCATCATAAGTTACAAAAACCTCTCCGTGTTGAATAGGATTCATAGTACCAGGATCTACATTTATATAAGGATCAAACTTCTGCATAAATACCTTATATCCTCTTGATTTAAGTAAAAGAGCTATAGATGAAGCAGTAATACCCTTACCTAAACCAGATACTACTCCACCAGTAACAAATACATATTTTGCCATAATTAACACCTCCAAAACAAAATAAAAAAACCAGAGAGTTCTTCTCTCTGGTGGCTCTCTTTAACTATACCACAATCATTTATTTAGTAAAAGAAAAATTTAAAAGAATTTTATTATTATATGATATAATATGTATCAGGTGATTACTATGAATAAACCACTAGCTTTAAAGATGGCTCCTACTACTTTAAAAGATGTAATAGGACAAAGTCATTTAATAGGAAAAGATCAAATACTTACTAATTTAGTTAAGAATAAGAAATTGTTTTCTATGATACTATATGGTCCTCCAGGAGTTGGTAAGACATCTATCGCGACTGCTATGATTAATGATTTAGGAGAAAGATATAGATTTTTAAATGCTACTATTAATACTAAACATGATTTAGATGTTGTTATAGAAGAAGCTAAAATGTATGGAAGTATGATATTAGTAATGGATGAGATACATAGATTAAATAAAGATAAACAAGATATCTTATTACCTCAATTAGAGTCAGGATTAATTACTTTAATTGGTATGACTACATCTAATCCATATCATGCTATTAATCCAGCTATAAGAAGTAGATGTCAATTATTTGAATTAAAAGCCTTAGAAACTACTGATATTATTAAAGGCCTAAAAAAAGCCATAAAACACCCTGATTTAGAAGGAATTAAAATAGACAATAAAGTTATCGAGTTAATCGCAAAACTCTCTGGAAACGACCTAAGATATGCTTATAATCTATTAGAGATAACTTACTACTCTACTGATGATAAAGAAATAACAGAAGAAAAAGTAAGAAAGATAAATTCTAAGCCAGTATTCTTTTCAGATAAAAATGGAGAAGGACATTATGATGTCTTATCAGGATTACAAAAATCAATAAGAGGTAGTGATGTAGATGCTGCCCTACACTATGCTGCAAGACTAGTAGCAGAAGAAGATTTAGATTCACTATTTAGAAGATTATCAGTAATAGCCTATGAAGATATAGGTCTAGCTAATCCTGCAATAGGTCCTAGATTAGATTCAGCAATAAATGCAGCAGAAAGAGTTGGCTTACCAGAAGCAAGAATACCTATAGGAACAATAGTAGCAGAAATGGCTCTATCTCCAAAAAGTAATACAGCTCATATAGCCTTTGATGCAGCATTAGAAGATATAGAAAATGGTAATGTTGGTATGATACCAGAACATATAAAAACAGATTCTACTACATATAAATATCCCCATAATTATAAAGGTGCTTATGTAGTCCAACAATACTTACCAGATAAATTAAAAAATAAAAAATACTATCAACCTAAAGATATAGGATATGAAAAACAAGTAAAAGAAATCTATGAAAGATTAGAAAAAATAAAAGAAAGTTCAAAGTAACTTTCTTTTTTTAAACAAATATAAAGTAAGTGTCTAATAACTAACAAAATGCTTACAATTGAGTATTGATAATGTATAATTAAATTGAATATAATTATAAGAGATAAACAACAAGTGTTTAATATTTGGAGGTTTTATGAAAATAATAGATAATTTATTAGAAACATTTGCGAAGAACAAAGATAGAAAATGGCATAAGTTTTATCAAGGCAATAAATGTCCGGAAATACCTGAAGGATCACTATATGAATTCTTAGAAAAACAATCAGGTAAGTATGTAAATGAAGTTGCTATTAACTATTTTGGTAGATTAATAACTTATAGAGAATTATTTAGAGAAATAGATTTATGTGCTAAAGCATTTAAAACATCTGGTATCAGAGAAAATGATGTAATTAGTATTTGTATGGCTAATACTCCAGAAGCTGTAATTGCATTCTATGCTGCTTCTAAAATTGGTGCTATACCTAATATGATTCATCCTCTATCTGCAGAACAAGAAATAAAAGATTCTTTAATTGCTACTAAATCAGTTATGTTAGTAACTATTAATCTAGCATATAAGAATATAAAGAATATTATTGAAGAAACTGATGTTTATAAGGTAGTTATTGTATCTGCTAAAGATTCTATGCCTAGAGTTACTTCTTTAGGATATTATTTTATAGCTGATAGATTAGTAGAAGTACCTAAGAGTACAGAGAAATTCATGTTATGGAAAGACTTTAGATTAAAAGGTTTAAGATATGATTCTAATGTCTTAGTTAAAAAGGATAAAGATGACACTGCAGTAATTCTACACTCTGGTGGTACATCAGGTACTCCTAAACATATATTATTAAGAAACGGCGGAATTAATATAGTTGTAAGACAAGCTGCAGTATCACTACCAGAATTAACTGTAGGAGATAATATGTTAGCAATTCTTCCTCTATTCCATTGTTTTGGTTTAGTAGAATGTGTACATTTCCCATTATGTAGTGGAATGACAGTAACTCTAGTACCTAAGTTTGATGCATCTCGTTTTGATAAATTATTAACTAAATATAAACCAACTGTAATTCCAGGAGTTCCTACTCTATTTGAAGCCTTAATAAATAATAAGCATATGGAAACAGTAGATATGTGTGATGTTAAATATGTAGTATCAGGTGGAGATACATTAAATGAAGAAAAGAATAGAATAGTAAATAAATTCTTAAAAACACATAATTGTCATCATAATATTATTCAAGGTTATGGTATGACTGAATCTTCTGGAGGATTTGTCTTTGGAGGTTTAGGAAGTGATGTCTTAGGAAGTGTTGGTATACCATTAATTGGAAATGATATGAAAATAGTAGATCCAGATACTGGTAAAGAATTAGGTCCTAATAAAACAGGAGAAATTATGTTAAGTGGTCCTGCAGTAATGAAAGGATACTTAAATAATGAAAAAGAAACTAACGAAGTCTTAGAGAAAGATGAAAAAGGTAATGTATGGGTACATACAGGAGATGCTGGATATATTAATGAAGATGGAGTATTATTCTTCCAGCAAAGAATTAAACGTATGTTAATAGTATCTGGATATAATGTATACCCTTCTCATATAGAAGAAATACTACAAGAAACAGGCCTAGTAAAAGATTGTTGCGTTATAGGTATACCTCATCCATATAAAGTACAAGTACCAAAAGCCTATATAGTATTAAATGAAGGCGTAGAAGAAAGTGCAGTAACTGAAAGAGAAATAAGAAAGTATTGTGAAAAGAATCTAGCTAGATATATGTTACCAAAAGAATATGTCTTTAGAAAATCACTTCCTAAAACTATGATAGGTAAAGTAAGTTATAAAGAACTAGAAAAAGAAAACGAAAAAGAAATGGCAGAAAAGAAAGCTAAACAAGAAGAAAAATAAAATGAAAGTAAAATTACTTTCATTTTTTTATTTATAAATATTTTAAAATTAAATCACCTATTCTCTTATAAGATGAATTTATAAAATAGTGTTGGGCATTCTCTATAGTAATTATATCAGTAATATGAACATAATCATCCCAATTACTAGCTTCATCTTTATAAGAAGATGTATATGAATCATTTAAACCTACTACTAATAAAGCATTAGTCTTATTAGTACAAGGTTTTTTATTTAATTTATAAAGTAACTCTCTTCTTATCATAACAGTTCTTCTAAAATTACTAATAAATACATCTAGTTTTTCTAATTCATTATAGTCAATAGAATTATCTAATCCCTCTAAGTATTTAACTATGTCATTATCAGTACTATTTTTCCAATAATCAGTCTCAAAATATTCATTATCTGTAATAGTTGGAGGTAAACTAGCACCTATAATAACCTCTTTAACAGTAGCATTCTTCTCTATTAATTTACTATTTAAATATAATCCTAATCCATCTCCTGCACAATGCGAATAAATAATAAATGGAGAATCATTATTATGTATTAATTCATCTACTATATCATCTATTTCTTTACAGAAATTACTAGTTAAATTATTAGCATTTATAACTGAAATATTTATATCAAATTTCTTTAAGTAATTAGCTAGATCATTATAAATAATAGTTTCACCACCAGCATATGGTACTAATACAATATTAGCTTTAGGTTTATCTATTTTCTTATAATAATATATATTAGATAAAATAGTATTACTATTAGAACTTATTTTAATAGCCAAATCTTTAATAGTAGGATTCTCATATAAATCTTGTACAGTAAATAAATCATTAGACATATAACTAGCTTTTAAGGCTTTAAATGAATTACCACCTATATCAAAGAAATTATCTAAAATACTAATCTTTTTTAATTCTAATACAGTAGAAAAGATATTTAGAATAGTCTTCTCAGTCTTATTAGTAGCTTCAACAAACTTCTTATTAGAATTAAACTCTATAGGAATAGTATTTAATAGTTTTCTATCTGCTTTACCATTAACAGTAAGAGGAATACTATCTACATGTATTATAAATGAAGGAAGCATATATTCTGGAATTAATGTAAGTAATTCTTTCTTAGTATCACTAACATCTAATATCTTATCACCAGTATAATAAGCTACAATATTAGGAATATTATCACTATCATATCTAGTAGAAATAACTAAATCTTTAATAGAAGGAGCAACTTTCTTTAAACTATTTTCAATCTCCCCTAATTCAATTCTAAATCCTCTAATTTTAACTTGATCATCATTTCTACCTAAATAAACTAATTCTCCAGAAGGCATTAACTTAGCTAAATCTCCAGATTTATACATTTTATAAGAATCAATAGTAGTAAATCTTTCATTAGTTAATTTTTCATTATTAACATACCCATTACATACTCCATCCCCTACTACATACATTTCTCCAGGAACACCTACAACTTGTAAATTCATATTTTTATCTAATAAAACTATTTTTAATGTAGGGATAGGACTACCAATATTAGAATTATTAGACTTATAATCGTTTTCAGTTATCTCTTTAAAAGTAACATGTACACAAGTCTCAGTAATTCCATACATATTAATAATTCTAGTATGATTGTATTTATCTTTAAATGATTTAGTTTTACTAATATCTAAAGCTTCTCCTCCAAATATTAAATATCTTAATCTTAATTTCTTATCTTTAGAATTCTGTTCTTCTTCATTTAATTTATAAAAATATGAAGGAGTCTGATTTAATACAGTAATTTCTTTATCTTTTAATAATTTTAAATAATCTCTCGGAGATTTCGCAATCATATCAGGT
>JAUNMV010000071.1 GCA_030531695.1 Bacilli bacterium
AATGAACATAGAAAAAAATGGTATGATTTATTTAATAAAAAATCAACATTTAATATCTTTTATTGTTTTATTATTCTAGTAAATATAATAATGAATCTATTACCTATTTCTGATATGGTACTTATTAATAATGAGTTTCAATCAGTTGGTGGACCGGCAATAGTGTTCTTTTATATATCTATTGTTCTTACTCTTATAATATCTACAGTTACTATTATTATTAATAGAAAAAAAGTAAAGAGAAAGAAAATAATTCCATTTTACTGTTTAGGACCTTTAATAACTATTGCAATTATTATCGTAATTATTTTTCCTAAGTATGCTGTAATACATCTGTTCTTAACAATAACTTGTTATCTTATGTATCACACAATAGAAAATCCTGATGTTAGATTAATTACTGAATTAAAATTTGCAAAAGAACAAGCAGAAAAAAGTAATAATGCTAAGAGTGACTTTCTATCTAGTATGTCTCATGAATTAAGAACTCCGTTAAACGCTATAGTTGGGTTATCTGAAGTTATAATTCAAAGTAATGATTTAGATGAAATTCATGAAGATGGAAGAGACATTTTAAATTCTTCTAATAGTCTGTTAGATTTAATAGATAGTATTTTAGATTTAAATAAAATTGATTCAAATAATATGGATATTGTTAATGCTAATTATAATCCTCGAGTTGTTTTTGAAGACTTAATTAGAATTTCTAAAATTAGAATAGGTGAAAAAAACGTTGAATTAAAGCATGATTTTTCATCTGATATTCCTCAAGTATTGTATGGTGATAAAGATAAATTAAAAGCTATAATTAATAATTTATTAACTAATGCGATTAAATATACTGATTCTGGTTTTGTAGAGTTTAATGCCGATTGTATTATTAAAGATGATATTTGTAATTTAAGAATTACTGTTACTGATTCTGGTAGAGGTATATCTGATTCTCAATTAGAAACTTTATTTGAGAAGTTTAACAGAAGAGAAGAAGATAAAGATAGTGATATTTCTGGTACAGGATTAGGTCTAGCACTTACTAAGTCATTATTAGACTTAATGGGTGGAAAGATTAATGTTAATAGTGAAGAGGGTATTGGTACTACATTTACTGTTACATTGAATCAAAAAATTATTGAAGAAGAAGTCGATAATACACCAGTAGAAGTATTATAGGAGTGATTAAATGATTATTAATATTACTATGTGTTCTGTAACATTATTCTTTTTATTGTTTCTTATATGAATATATGTTACTAAGCAGAATATGAATAATATAGATAATAAGATATATAAGCAATTACTTATTTGGAATTTCTTTTCTTTATTTTAAGATATAATATTTGTATTTGTAGATATTTATGATGAATTTAATTTTGAAGCATTAGCTTTAATTTTACGTATATATTATTCTTGTACAATTATTTGGTTTTTCTTCCTTATTTTCTATGTAATACTTATTACTAATGAGAATAATGAGAAAGTATATAATCTTATTACTAAGAATAATAAAAGATTGGTTTTAGTTATTGTTGGTATATTAACTGTTTTAGTTGGTTTACAAATGACTGTTCCTTTTGGATTGGGTCTAGATAAGAATGGTGTAATTATAACTACAATTATTCCTGGTGCAGTTGTTGGTAATGCTGTACCTGTTTTAATTGTTCTTGTAGGATTAATAAGTGCTTTTATTAATAGAAAGACTACTAATAAGAAGAAAGTGCTTCCATTAAAGTTTATCGCAGTATTTGGTATTATTATTGAAGGTGCCTCTTTAATGATTACTAATTTGTCTACAGCTTTAGCAACACTTTTCATGACTTCAGTTAGTTATTTAATGTTCCATACAATTGAGAATCCAGATATTAAATTAATTACTGAATTAGAGTTTGCTAAAGATCAAGCTGAAAAAAGTAATAATGCAAAGAGTGATTTCTTAAGTAGTATGTCACATGAATTAAGAACACCATTAAATGCTATAGTTGGTCTTACACAATTAATAAAAGGTGAAAAAGATTACAATGAGATAGAAAAGAACGCTGATGATATATTAAAAGCTTCTAATAACTTACTAGAGTTAGTTGATAGTGTTTTAGCAATTAATGAAATAGATTCTAATAATATGGAGATAGTTGAAAGTAATTATAATCCTATAGATATATTTAATGAATTAGTTAAAGTTAATACTGTTAGAATAGGTGAAAAAAATATAGAATTAAGTACTAGATTCTCTGATAAAATACCTAATACATTATATGGTGATAAAAGTAAAATAAAAAATATTATTAATAATTTATTAAATAATGCGATTAAATATACTAATGAAGGTATTGTTGAATTTACTGCAGATTGTATTAATAAAGATGATATTTGTAATTTAAGAATAACTGTATCTGATTCTGGTAGAGGAATTAGTGAAGAACAAATGGATAAGTTATTTACTAAATTTTATAGAAGAGAAGAAGATAAAG
>JAUNMV010000037.1:0-412 GCA_030531695.1 Bacilli bacterium
ATTAAAAATAATAATAAATATCTACAGTACTATGATAAGAGATGGGATAGTTTATTATTTATAAATATGAAGTTATATGGAGAGTTTACTGATAAAGATATTATTAATTACGTAGAAAATACTTTAGATAAGAAAGTTATTAAATGTACTTTTATTAAAAATATTATTCATTCTAAATATTCTGTTAGCCATAAAGAAGTACGAGAATATAATCATTACTTTTACTTAGTAAATTTAGATAATTATGATTTTCTTGATAATTATAAATTCTTTAGTATAGATGAATTAAAAAATAATAAAAGAATTATGGAAGTTAATTCTGATATAGTTTCTTTTATTGAAGAGATGAACTTATAGATAATAAGTTCTTTTTTGTGCTATAATTTAGTTGGTGATATTATGAAATTAGTTG
>JAUNMV010000037.1:422-13308 GCA_030531695.1 Bacilli bacterium
TGGAGCTTCTATAAAAGTAGATAGAAGTTTAAAATTTACTAATTGTGAATACTGTAATACGCAAATTATTGTTGAAGAAGCAGTTGAAAATTTAATTAAAGTAGAATTTAGTGATACCCCTACTCTAGATAATTTATTAACTTTAGGAGATAGATACTACAGTAGTAAAGAATATGGAGAAGCATATAAGGCTTATTCTAAAGCTGAAGAAATTGATCCAAATAATCCTATCGTTGTACTTAGAAAAGGATTATGTAAATCTATGGTTACTGGGTTTAATGATTTTGATGTAGATTCTGCTATTAATGGATTAAAAACTTCAATGGATTTAATGAAGAAGATGAAGATTTCTAAAAAAGAAATTAATAAATCTGTTGATGAAGTTGGAGCTTGTATTTATGGAAGTAAAAACTTTTTATTACATGTATATGCTAGAAATAAATTAAATAAAACTCAAACATCTGAATATATTGATAAATTAGAAGCTTGTTTAAATGCATTTATATATTTAGATAGTATTAATGTCGATGATCTTAATTTAAAACATAGAATATATCTTGGTATTGTAGAAACAATAGATGCAATATTAGGAGATAAGAAGACTGCTAATTATAATTTATCTACTAAATTTGTAAGTGACTTAAATAATAAGAAAAAGATATATTTAGATTATTTAGGCCAAAATAATAGTAATAGTAAATATAATGCTAAACAATTACCTGATAAAGTTGTTGATATGGAGACTGGTTCTTCTAAAATAAAAGATATATTGTGTTATGTAGCCATATTTCTTATATCTATTATGTTTTTAGGTTCTATACTTAATGGAGAATCTATTATTGAAATATTAATTTGGTTTTTAGCAATTATTAGTTTTATACCACAAATTAAGAAAGCTTTAGTTAGAAGAAATGGTGCAACTATTGGAAAGATAATTGTAATAGCAAGAATTGCATTATTAGTTATAGCTTTTCTTATTTTAGCAACTTCTCCTACTCCATTTGAAAATACTTTTGAAAATGATGATGTCACTATATCTTTTGAATCAGGAAAATATCAAATGATTGATAATGATAATATTATAGATGGTGAATATCATTGGGATAGTAAAGATAGTGATTATTATATCTATGTTAAGACTTCTGATAATAATAATTATACATATCGTTATAGAGATACTAAAGAAGGCGGAAGCTTATGTTTGCTTGATAATAATAAGTGTATTACTTTATATTCTAAAGTTCATTAAAATAAAAAAACCAGTCAACGACTGGTTATTTTTATTTTGTACCGAATATTCTATCTCCGGCATCTCCTAATCCTGGGCAAATATAGGCATTTTCATTTAAATGATTATCTATATGAGCACAATATATTTCTACATCAGGATTAGCTTTAGTTACGGCTTTTAAGCCTTCAGGAGCGGCGATAATGCATAAGAATTTAATCTTTTTAACACCTTTACTTTTTAGTAGTTCTATGGCGTCATTAGCACTTCCTCCTGTTGCTAACATCGGATCTAGTATAAATACTTCTTTCTTTTCTATTCCTTTAGGTACTTTAAAGAAGTAATTTACTGGTTTAAATGTTTTTTCATCTCTATACATACCGATATGCCCTATTTTAGCATTTGGTACTACATTGATTACTCCATCTAACATTCCTGTTCCAGCTCTTAGTATTGGGACAAATGCATAATTATCTTCATTTAATACTGCTGTTTCTAATTTTTCTATTGGTGTTGAGATTGTTACTTTTTCTAATTTTACATCTTTCATTGCTTCGTAACATAAGAACATACCAATTTCACTTATTAACTCTCTAAATTCTTTTGTACCTGTTCTTTTATCTCTTAGAATGGCTAATTTATGTTCTATTAATGGGTGTTTTAATTCAAACACATTCTTCATCTAATCACTCCTTATTTTTTGTTTTTCTTTTTTGGTTTATCCATTTCTTCTCTAATAGCTTTTAAGATATCATCTTTTAATTCTATTGTTAATTCTTCTTTGATGTCACTTTTTAATTTTTTCATATCTGTTTTTACTATTCTTGTGTCTTCTTCTATTAATTTAGCTACTTGTTTCTTTTCTGCTGGTAGACATATATTTAGTAGAATACCTACGATTGAAGCTAAAGACATACCTGATATTGTTAATGATAAGTCTCCACTTATTATTGAGATAGCTGCTCCACCTAAACCTAATACTAACATTGATGAAGCTACTATTACATTTTTATTTTCTTCAAAGTTTACTTGATTTTTTATTAATACTTTTAATCCATTTACAGCGATAAATCCATATAGAAGTAATGATACTCCTCCTAATACTGCATTAGGTATTGTAGATACTAGAGCTGTAAATTTACCTAAGAATCCTACTATTATAGCGATTATTGCGGCTAATCCTATTACTTTAACACTAGCTACTTTAGTCATACCTACTACTGATGTATTTTCTCCATATGTTGTATTTGCAGGTCCACCTATAGCTCCAGCTACAAATGTTGCGATACCATCACCTAATAACGTCTTATCTAACCCTGGATCTTTTATTAAATCTCTTCCTATTATATTACCTAGAGATGTATGATCTCCAATATGTTCACATAATGTTACTAAAGCAATTGGTGCGATAGTTATTAATGCTGTAAAGTTTAATGAATAATCTTTAAATGGTATTACAAATTTTGGTAATTGGAAGAAACTAGCTTCTCCTACTTCTTTAAAATCTATCATACCTAAACAGCAAGCTACTACATATCCTGAAATAATTCCTATTAAAAAAGGTATTATTTTAAAGAATCCTTTAGCTTTAGTCATTACTATAGCTGTTACTAAGAATGATACTATTGCGACAATAAGTGCATTTACATCTAGTTCTGTTCCACTACTTAGTCCTATTTGACTTATAGCTGATGGTGCAAGACCTAAACCTATAATCATAATCATTGGTCCTATTACTACTGGTGGTAGTAATTTTTCTAACCAATCTTTTCCTGCGAATTTTATTATTAGAGCAATTATACAATAGATTAATCCTACTGCCATTACTCCTGTCATAGCTCCACTTATTCCTGCTTTTGTATAAGCAGCAGCTATAGGTGTTATAAAGGCAAATGAACTACCTAAATATACTGGTGATTTACCTTTAGTACATAATATGTATATTAATGTACCAATTCCAGATGCAACTAGTGCTACTGGTATAGTTAATACTTCCTCACCTGCGGCAGAATTAACTAGTATTGGAACAAGAATTGTTGCTCCAAACATTGCAAATAAGTGTTGAAACGCTAAGATGATAGCTTCTTTTAATGGTGGCATTTCTTCCACATCATATGCCATCTTTTGTTTTTCCATAAAACTCCTCCCACTTTCAAGGTTAAGTAAATTTACCTACAAAAAAGAAGAGTCCTTAATAATGAACTCTTCTTAATATTTAATAGATAAATTAGAGAATAAATGACAAATAGAAATAGGAAAACTACTTTTGAAGCTTAAAATAAGTTTTTCTTTTTCAGTCATTTTCTTCATACTTATTCCCTCTTTTTTAAGAATAATATAAGCCTTAAAAAAAATCAAGCATTTTTTAATTTTGACAAAAAAAATATTTAGCTTATCACTAAATATTTATTTTTTATTTTTTATTTTACTAATTTTTTTGGACTTTGGCTAATTTCTTTATTCTTTATTATCTCACTAAAGTTTTTAATATATAAAATATGTGTTGAGTAGATTGCACGTTCTGATTCATCATACCCATAGATATCTAATGGGAATCTTCCCTTCTTAAGTACATACTTATATTCTGGATGCATTTCTTTTTTTGCAGCAAGTATTTGTTTAGTTGCTGCCTTAACATCCTCTACTTCACTTAAGTCATATGCTTTTGAGACTGCACCATTATCATTATAATAAATGTCATTTTCATAATCTCTTTTAAATTTATTTTTATCTACATAAATATTTAAGTAACCAATGCCAAGTTCTGCTCCATGATCTATACTATTACCAAAAGTTGGAATTGTTGTAGATGTAGATACAGCATCTTCTAATTTTTTACTTTCTTCTGAATAGCCTCTCACTAACCCTTTTATTTCTAAATCCATTATATCTTCCCCCTCGCTTATGTTGCATATTATACCATATTTACACTACTTTTGTCAATTTTTATATAAGAAACAGCCATCTAAATGAGAATTAATTATACCTATAGCTTGTAGATAAGAGTATATTATTGTACTACCTACAAATCTCATACCTCTTTTATATAAATCATTAGATATATTATCTGATATCTCATTAGTAGTCTTATTGTTTTCTATTATTGGATAATTATCTATAAATGATAATAGATAATTTTTAAATGAACCATACTCTTTCTCTATATCTTTAAAGATAATAGAATTATTAATACTAGCTTTTATTTTTAACTTATTTCTAATAATATCTTTATTATTACATAATTCATTAATCTTATTGGAATCATATTTGATTACTTTATCTATATCAAAATTATCATAACTCTTTTTAAATGCTTCTCTCTTATTAAGTACACATTCCCATGAGAGACCTGCTTGAAATGATTCTAGTATTAACATCTCATATAGATACTGCTCTTCTAGATTTAATATACCCCATTCTTCATCATGATATTTTATATATAGGGGATTTTTTAAATTTACCCAACTACATCTATTCATATTTACTCCTTTAATAAAGAAAGCATTATTATGCTTTCTTTCTATTATCTACTATAAAGAATATACCTACTGCTAAAATCATAAGTATAAATAATGTTTTACCTTTAGTAGTTCTTTTTACATTTAATTGTAATTCTTTTTTTAATTTTTCCTTTGTATCTACTTTCTTAGTAAATACTTGATATACTTGTGTCTTTTTATCTACTTCATATGGCACAAAACTATTTCCTTTTTGAACTGCTAAAATAGTCATATTAGGATATTTTTCTAAATCATAATATTTATATGTAAGTCTCATATCTCCTATTTTTAAATTCTCTTCCCATTTATCTCTTGAGTATGAGATACCTGCTGTTTCTAAGTCTCCTATTTTTTCTTGTTTACTATAATATTTATCTGCAGGTATTAGTTCTAATCCTTTTTTATCTAATTGATATTCTCCTATACTTACATCTGATATTTTTTCTTCTGAGACTATTTGTTTTAAATAATCATCTTCATCTTTTAATGGTTCTTTTCTTTCTACCCATTCTTCTTCTCCATCTACTTTTAGGTAATCTTCTACTGTTCTTGTAATTTTAATAGTAGAAAAATCTTCTAATTCTAAGAATGATACTAAATTATCTGATTTAATCTTTCCACTTACTAATACTAATTTACCTTCATTTTTAGAATCTACTTTACCATCAGTTACTATAACTACTTTATCAAGCATTTCTTGATTATAATCCTTCTCCTTATTAATATTAATTACAGCGAATACTGAGAAGTATATTACTATTGCGAGTAAGATAATTTTTCCTTTAGTTATTTTCATATAATTTCCTTCTTTCTATTTATTATGAATATCTATTTGAGTATATGGTACTTCTATCTTATTATTTTCCATTCCAATTAATATTGATCTTAGAGCATCTCTTCTTACTTGTAGTTTATATTCTGGTTTACAATCTACTTCTATAAAATATTCTATATAAGAGGCAGCTAAATCCGTAACACCTTTATATTTACAATCATTAACATGATTATTATTCTTTATCATATTAATTATTTCATCTACTACTTTTTCTGCTTTAACTACAGGTAATTCATATGGCATAGGTATTTTTATATATATTAAGTTAGATACTACTTGTACCTCTAAGATATTTCTATTAGCAATAGCTATAACATTACCTGTTTTTAACTCTTTAATCTTTGTGGTTTTTAATCCTATTACTAATACTTTTCCTTCTATATCTTTATATTTTACAATATTACCTACTTCAAAATAATTATCAGATATTATACTACTACCTCTAATAATATCTTTTAACCAATCTTGTATAGCTAAACCAAATACTACTCCTAATACTCCTACTCCAGCAAGTACTGAACTAACATTTATACCATTAGTTTGTAGTATTACTAAGATTGTTACTACTATAAAGATAGATCTTATTGTACTAATTAATAGATTTAAATATGTCTTTCCTTTATTACTAGTAAATAAACTAAATTTACTTTTCTGTTCACTCTTCTTTAATATATATACTATCATTCTATAAGCTATTATACTTAGCACTACTATTATTACAGTATGAATTGATTTTATTACAAGTTTGTTTTCTAATATATTAATCATTTACTACTCTCCTTTCTTTTAATTCATTTATTATATCTAGATTATTATCTTTAATATAATTAATAATTCTATCCTTATAAATATCATCTTCTTCTATTACTTCTATTATCTCATCTATTCCATCTTCTACTATAAATTCTTCTAATTTAGAGTATCTAGTAGTAAAATTATCTATTACTTTAATATCTTTAATATAATCCATAAAGAATAATATATTTACTATTTGAAGACATTCTTCATCTCTTGCGAATTCATGATAATTGTAATCTTTACTATTATAAGTAGCTATTCCTTCAAATATTTCATCATCTATAGTTACTATTTTTACTAATTTATTATCATACTTAGTTAATTTCATTTATTCACCACAATCATTAAATTCTGAATATGATTTACCTTTATCAAATGTATGATTGTATAGAGAATAATTACATACACTATCTAGATTATAATATTCTTCTTTATCTTTTTTTAGATATTCTTTGTATTTTTTATTTGTTGTTTTGGGATAAGATAAATATATATAATAGATTTCTTTATCTTTCTCATTTAATAATGCATACTCATATGTATCAAAACAATTATCTATTGTTATATAGGCTGGATAATTATATGATTTATCATCATACATAACTTTATTAGTATATGATGGACTATTAGGGCCACATTTTAAGGTTACACTTAATTCTATATCTTTTAGTCTATTTATTTCATCTTCATATAATTTATCACTATATTTTGCTTTTAATATTATGTAGCCATCTGTATCAAATAGATTAGTTTTCATAGATGATGAGAATTCTCCATCTTTTACTATTTTTCTATCTGGGAATATATATAATCCTGAGTTTAAATCTCCTCCATATTTATCTATGTAATAATCTTTATTATAATTATTTAATCCTCTTTTATTATCTGCAGGACCTAAATTACTTAATAATACTAATAGTACTGGGAGAATACAATATATGAATAATAATGATCCTATAACTAAAAACAATACAATTAAGAAATTTTTCTTTTTCATAGTAGTCCTTCTTTCGTTTTTATTATATCAAATTCATGTATACAAAAAAAGACAGAATAGTTATCTGTCTTATTTACTACATGTGCATTCTTTTCCTTCTTGACATTCACAAGAGTCATCGCAATGACATTCTTCACCGCAACCACATTTACATTCTTTCTCTTGGCAAGTGCATTTTTTTCCTTCTTGGCATCCACAAGTACAATCTGGTCCACAATTACATTTCTTTTCCATATACATATCTCCTTATCTATATTTATTATATCATATTTATTTTTTTAATTTCAAAATTAATGGTACTTCTATTTCATCTTCTGTATATCCAGCATGTTGAGAATATAGTGTCTCATCTCCATCAGTTAATAAACATTTATTAGATTTATCTCCTATTGCTAAAAAGTCTCCTAATGCTTTATCAAATAACTCATTTTCTATACCATCCCCAAATAGATGGCTTTCTTTAACATCTTCTTTTGTATATAGAGTAAAATAATCTTTAAATTCTTTATTAAATACATCAGGAAAAATATTCTTATATTCTTCTTTTATTTTAAATGATACTGCTCTCGGTTCTAATGATGTAGTTCTTTCCATCATATTTATTATTTCTTTGTAATCATTTAAGTAAATATTATCTACTTTAAGATGCCCATGATCAGCTACTACTATTAATAATGTATCTTTTAATTTTTCTGATAAAGATTCTACTTTATTATTTCTTTCAATTATTAAATTTCTTGCTTCTTTACTATCTGGCCCATATTCATGCATAGTATGATCTGGTTCATCATTATAAGCATATATAAATTTCTTGCCTTCTTTAGATGTTTCTTCTAATATAATATTCATCATTTCATCTAAATCATTATAAACTACTGCTTTACCGGCAGGAAATGGAAATAATTCTAGTGATTTATATTTACCTACTTCATTTATATCTTCTGATATTGACTTTGTAAGTAATTTATCTTTTACCTGTTTAAATTCTTCTGATACTTCACCAGTTTCTTTTTCAGTACCTTTAAAAAGTGTTATAGTTTTATCTATTGGATAAATATAAGTATTCCATCCCATCATTCCATGTTCTACTGGATTTAGACCAGTTCTAATAGATGTTGTCGCAGCTGTTGTGGTTGCTGGAAATACTGTAGTTATTTTCTTTAATCTATTTTTTATAAAAAACGAATCTTTATCTAAAGCTCTATCTATAATATTAGAACCCATTCCATCTAATAACATTAATACTACATTAGTTGGTTGTTCTTTATCTAATATTTCATCTATGTACGATAAAGTATTATGCCTATAACTTAGTTCAAAATATTTTCTTATAGAACAAGCTAGATTTGTTAAACATTCATTATAATTATTTTTTACTTTCATATAATCATCCTCTCGAATAAAAATATTATATCATAATAAATTTTTAATATGGTAAAATAAATATATAGGAGGATTTATGAAGAAGAAATATTTATTAATTATTGGAGGAGTTTTATTACTCATATTATTTATTTGTATTATTTTTATTATCGTGAAAAGAAATAGTACTGTTAAAGTACCTGAATATAATAAGGCATTTACATATTTAGAAGGTAATACTTTAGATGATGTATATGAACCTACTATTCTTAAGACTTATAAAGAATATAGAATTATATTTGATAATGATAAATTAAGTGAAGATGATTTTGTTAATAATAACTATGTATTAATACCTATATCATATGATTCTTGTAGTGAAGAAAATATTATTCCTACTGATTATAAGATTACTGATACTAGTATTGATGTTACATTTAGTTATATTGCTAAATGTGGTTTATGTGCTCCAGAATATCAATACTATGTATTAAAAATAGATAAAGATATTACAGATAGAAAAATTAAAGTTAATTATAAGGCATTAAATAATCCAGGATGTGATCCTAATGTTAGTTATAAGCCACTTATATATATCTATCCTACTAGGAATATGAATGTTAAAGTTACGTTAGGAAATAGTAATTTACTAACTACTACTTATCCTAAATATAACAATGGATGGGAAGTATTTGCTAAAACTGATGGTACTTTAATAGATAATACTGGTAGAAGTTATTATGGTTTATATTGGGAAGGTAATAACTATATTGATAATAATTATAATGATGGATTTGTTGTTAAAGGTACTGATAGTATTAAATTCTTAGAAGAAAAATTAAGTATTCTTGGACTAAATGAGAGAGAAGCTAATGAATTTATAATGTATTGGTTACCTAAATTAGAAGAAAATAATTATAACTTAATTAGATTCTTAAGTATTGATGAAATTAATGAACAGATGAGTTTAAATATTAATCCTACACCTGATACAATAATTAGAGTATTTATGATATATAAACCTATTGATAAAAAGATATATATTCAAGAACAAGAACTTACTAGAGTTGAGAGATACGGTTATACTGTTGTTGAATGGGGAGGAAGTTTAGTTAAATAAAAAAGACACTTAGGTGTCTTTTATTTTTATATGGTGCCGGCTGAAGGAATTGAACCCTCGACCAACTCATTACGAATGAGGTGCTCTACCTAACTGAGCTAAGTCGGCATACATTTAGATTATACTATAATTACTATTATTTAGATATATACGCTTATTCTTTTTTGACTTTTTTATTAAATTATGGTATAATATGGCCGTTAAAAAGGGGGAATATTATGGATCTAATTTTAAAAGATTTAGCTATGAAAGAATATTTAATGGAAGAAAAAAATGCTGGCGATAATGCATACCTTCCATTATCATCAGTTTTCAATAGTTCTTTATATGGTCATTTTAATCAATATGTTAAATATGAAAATAGTATTGAAAATTTAAATATGACAGATGAAGAAAAAAAGAAATATCATGATTCAAATTTATTATTATTTATTGCTCAAAATAAAATGATAAGTAAATATATGTTAGAACATACGCAAGAAATTTCTTTAGATTATTCTGATAAGTGTGTTTCCTATGGAGGTACAATTTTTAGTAATGTTGATCCTGATTTAAATTACTTAGAAGATATATGTAAAAAAGCGGGAATTTCTTTTATAGAGAATAACAATGTTATAACATTTGGAACTGAATTAGAAAATGGTAAACAATTACAATTGAAGAAAAAATAAAAAGACTGGCAAATAAGCCAGCTTTTTTTATCTTTTCTTTACTTCTTCTTTAATAAATTCTATAAATTCATCTAAGTCATAGCAAATATTTTCTTCACTACCTAATACTCTTACAGATACTTTATTATTATCTCGTTCATTATCTCCTATTATTAAACTAAATGGATTCTTCATATCAATACTATTTCTTAGTTTATTAGCCATTCTTTCTTCACTATCATCATACTCTACTCTAATATCATTTTCTAGTAATAGTTCTTTTACTTTTCTACAATACTCATTATGATATTTTACATTTACTGGAATTATATTTACTTGAACTGGTGATAACCATACTGGTAATACTCCATTAAATTGTTCTAATATTAATGCTATAAATCTTTCATAAGAACCTAATATTGCTCTATGAACCATTACTGGTACTTGTTTATCTCCGTTCTCATCTATGTATGATAAATTAAATCTCTTTGGAGTTGAAAAATCTACTTGTACAGTTGGTATTTGTACTTCTCTACCTAAGGCATCTTTAAACATAAAATCTAATTTAGGTCCATATAAAGCAGCTTCTCCATAACACTTTTTAGCATTAAGTCCTAATTCATTAGAAACTTCCTCTAACATAGATTCACAATATTCCCAATCTTCTTCGCTACCAATATATTTAGAATGATCATCCTTATCTCTTAAAGATAAAGATACCCAACAGTTATTATATAATCCAAATCTATTATAGAAATCTTTTATAATGTTACACATTCCAATTACTTCATCTTTTACTTGATCTACTCTACAGAATGAATGCCCATCTTCAATAGATATTGCATAAACTCTTGATAATGAATTACCTACAGCACCTTGTAGTTCTGCTCTATATTGTTTATCAGACTCCATATATCTAATTGGTAAATCTTTATAAGATCTAATCTTAGATGCATATACTTGAGTATGATGAGGACATTGTACTGGTTTTAATACAAATTCATGTCCTTTAGGTGAATTAACTCTAAATAATTCATCATTAAACTTAGCTGCATGACCAGAAGTTTCAAATAAAGAGATATTCGCAAGAGATGGACAACTTACTTTTTGAAATCCATATCTTCTACAAATCTTTTCTACTTCTTTTTGTAGTTCATCTTTAATAATACAACCTCTAGGAGTATATAATGGTAAACCTGCTCCTACATAATCAGAGAAACAGAATAAATCTAAGTCTCTTCCAATAATTCTATGATCTCTTAATTTATTCTTTTCAACCTCTTCTATATAATTATTTTTTTCTTCTATTGAAGAGAAAGATTTTCCTACTATTTCTTGTATCATATCATTATTAGAATCATTGTCTTTATATACTCCACTAACTCTAATTAACTTAATATAATTATCTTGTTCCTCGAATACTTTTTCTATACGTTCAAAATCATTTTCACTTACGTGTCTTTCTGAATCAAAGTCTACTTTAAACTCATCTTCATTTACTTCTTCATTTATAATTTCAGCATTTTCTATTCTTTGTAAATAATCTTTTAAATTTTCTAATCCATATTTATTATTTTCCATTTTATTATCCTCTTTTCTTTATTTTTTTGCTTTTTAAGATAGAGAATAAATCGTTCGTTTATTCATACTACCATCTCCTTATAAAAAAAGAGAATGGTACCTAAGGAGTGCATAATGCACGGTACCATCCTCTATTTAACTCTTATCTTTAACCGAATTACCGGGAAATCTATTTCTAGTTCTACTCTATAGGTAGTAATATTATAAGCTAATCTTATCTTTCACCAACCGATAAGTCTCTATAAATAGTATTTATAATATCTCGTCCTATATAAACGTATTTAATAAAAAAAGTCTATTACGATTGTAATAGACTTGTATAATTATAATTTAACATTACTAAAACAATCAACACTAACTATTTGATTTTTCATTTACATATGTTGTTGTCGTTAATTGTTTCTTCATAAAAATCTCCTTCTTAAAAAGCAATTTAATTATATCATAGATATATTTATATGTCAAAATTACCTAAATTTAGTAAAATTAACCATTTTAGATTCTTGTATCATTTCAATATCTTTAAATGTATTATCTATATACATATCTATTAAATCTACTTTAGGATTATTATATTGTTTTTTTACTTCTTTTATCTCTTTACTCATAGCTAATTTATTTAAATCTGCTTCTGTAATATAACTTTCTGCAGAATATAATAAGTTATTATAAGAAACATTAAATATATTTCTTACATATTCTTTATTTTTCATTAAAAGAGGATAATTATTATAGAATATTTCATCTTGATTTTTTAAATTACCTTCTACTATATCTAATACATCATTAATATAACTTTGATATGAAATATCATT
>JAUNMV010000003.1 GCA_030531695.1 Bacilli bacterium
GAACAGCCTACTGAAGAAGTTGTCGAAGATGTTCAAGAAGAACAACCTACTGAAGAAGTAGTTGAAGATAATAATGATGAAGAAACAGAAGAAGAGAATTTACCTCTTTCTGATGAAATTATAGAAATACCAACATTTGGTGGTACTGAAGAAACAGTTACTGAAGATATTCAAGAAGAACAACCTACGAATGAACAGTCTGAACTTGAGGATATGTTTAATGGTAATGTATTAGTTAATGATGAAGGCGTTGAACAACAAGAAGAATATAGTATCTATGATTTTAGAAATAATCAAGATATGCAATTTGATGAAAATTATGAACCTATTATCAAACCTAATGAAGAAATTCAAATTGTACCTGATAATGACGAAGAAGAAACAGTTGAACATTATAAAGATGTAATAGATTCTCCTAATCCAGATTATGATATTAATTCTGAAATAGTTGGAATTAAAGAAGAAGATACTGAAGATGAAGATGAAATTACTAGAACAGTTGAATATGATAATAATGTAATAGAGATTAATGATACTTCATATGAATTAAGTGATGAAGAAAGAATTGAAGAAGAAGAACAGGAAGAATTAGAAAAAGAAAAACAAGAAGAAGTTTACGAAGATATAAATGAAGAATATAATCCTGATATGATTCCTCAAGATGATGATTCTAATGAAGTTAATTTAAATGAAGATATAGTTATCGATAGCGGAGACTTAGAGAATACTGAAAGTGATACAAGAAAAGCTATTGGAGCTGACTTCGTAGATGCTGATGGTCCTCTACTTGAAGAAATTCCAAGATTGGGTACTGAAAAAGAAGATGACTTTGTTGAAATAGAGATTGAATCTGATGAAGATAATGATGGTACTGATGAAGATCCATTCGAAGATACATTAGAATTTGATCCAGAAGCTTTTAAAGATAATAAATAGACTTATCTAATGATAAGTCTTTTCTTTTGCATAAAAAAGAATTAGTTAAATATCTTTAACTAACTCTACTATTTCATTATTTATATCTTCAACTGTTCTTATTGTGTCACCTTTAACACATTCTATTCTATCCCAGTTATATAATTCGCTTAATTCTATATATGCTTCTTCAGCTTGTTTTAGGTGTTCAGGAGACTTTTCATGTTCATCTAAGAATTGTCTATTCTTTTTTAATTCTAATGATTTTTCATATGGCATATGTAGGAATATTGTTTTATCTGGTTTTGGTAGACCTAATAACCAATACTCTAATTTATCTATCCATTGGTACATATTAAATCTTTCATCTTTATCATGAATTTTACTACCTTGATGAGCTAAATTAGATGTTGTATATCTATCAAGTATTACATAATAGTTATCTTTCAAATATTCTTCTATTTTTGGCATATTGTATTTTCTATCAGCTGCATAATATAGACATACTACATGAGGATCTACATTTACGGCACCTTCACTAAAATAACTATCACATATTTCTGGTTTTCCTAAGTATGCTCCCCCCACTATCTTACCTGTAGGTGTTTCATACATTGGAAATCCAAATCTAATACATTTATGTCCTAACTCCTTTAATTTAGTTTCTAGTAATCTAGATTGTGTTTCTTTACCTGAACAATCTGTTCCTTCAATTACTATTATCTTACCTGTTGAATCATTCATCTTATCTCTCCTCTATAATATAATATCAATAATTACTTTTATTTACAAGCTTTTAATTTTTCTCTATTTTATAACTCTTCTATTTTTTCTTCATTATTTATATTTATCTTTTGAGATAATTGAACTTTAAAGGTAGAACCTACTCCTATAGTAGATTGAACATCTATTTGTCCATTCATCATTTCTACTAATGTTTTTGTGATTACTAGTCCTAATCCTGTTCCTTGAATATCAGTATCTTTATCTTCTTCTAATCTATTAAATTTAGTAAATAACTCTGGTATTCTTTCTTCTGATATACCTCTACCTGTATCTCTTACTTGTATTGTAAGATTACAAATGTTATTTTTGTTTATACAATCTACTTTTAATTCTACTTCTCCCTGATCTGTATATTTAATGGCATTTGTTACTAGATTATTGATTATTTCAATTATATGTATTCTATCTCCTATTAATTCATTTGGAATATCAGGTGATATATTAACTATAAAATTAATATCTTTATCTTCTATTCTTCTTCTGTCTGCTTTTACTAATTTTTCTAATTCTTGTTTTAAGTTATAATTTACTTCTACAATTTCCATTTTATTATTTTGAATCATATTAATATCTAATATATTACCTATTATTTCTAATAATCTATCAGATGCCTCCATAATATACTTGGCATCCTCTTTTAGTTCTGGATTGGCATCTTCAGAATGACTTTCTATATCTTCACTTAGACCTACTATAGCATTTAATGGAGTTCTTATTTCATGGGACATACTGGCCAAGAAGTCATCTTTTGATTTTACTGTACGTTCTTCTGCGATATATTTTAATAATGTCAATTCATCGATAGTTTTTATATCAGGATTTTCTATTGTATGATACATCAAGTAAATAATGAAACCAAATACTGCATTTGAAAGTAAAAGTTCTGGATGTGATTGTTGAATTATTCCTAGAAGAAGTAATAATATTATTAATACAATTATTGGGATATATACTTTTCTTCGTATCTTTTTCAAATGTGTTAATACAATAATAATCATAAAAGTAACATATGAACCTAATGTTGCGAATAATACATCAACTGCTGGTCCAGTTATATACTTTGATTCATTAGCTGATATAAATTCCATTGGAAGTATAAGCATTAAAATACATACAATTAAATTTATTATTATAAATACATAATATGCCGGTCTAAACTTTTTTATATTTTCTTCTTCTGATGTTCCTTCTTTAAATAAAGTTATAACTATTGTATACATGAAAAAAATCATAAGCCACAATATTATGCAAGTAAAAAATATCTTTGGAATAATCGTATTAAATGGTGGTATTGAATTAAATGGAACTATTAATAATTCTGTAACCATAGATAATATTGTTACTATTAAAAGTTTTTTATAAATTCTATTTTCTATTCTATTTACTTTGTTTTTTTTATAAAATATAAATGTTGTTACTACAGTGTATAATAATGCTGAAACAGTTAAAAATATTGTTCCTTTCATTTATATCACATCCTATCTTATTTAATTATATCACTATTTAAACACTAAAAAAACTGCTTATTAGGCAGTTATATTATTATTTTCATCAAATGGTACTAGTAAGCATTTACGTGAAGCTAGATAATCACACATATGAACAAAGTTTTGATACTTTGTAGTTGGTCTTTCTAATACTTCATTACCATCATAATCAGTTGTCCATGGACCCATATGAGTCTTTATTACATCACCCATAAATGTTATTTCTTCAGGAGTTAATTCAGATAATTCATCTTTTTTCTCTTCTAAATATTTAGCCATTAATATTGGATGATCAAATCTAGTATACTTTTCTTTTGGATTACCTAGTTTTAATCCATCATGTACTAGTAAAGATACTAACATTAAGTCTTTTTCATCGTCTGTATATTTATCACCTATTACTGGGTCATTTAGTAATTCATACCCTATTCTCATAGCAGCTTTAGAATGTCTTAATAGACCGCCTTCACCTTGCGCATATTCTGGATGATATTTACCTGTTGAAGCTGCAGCTACTGTGAACCAATACTCAGGTAATAATTTTACTATTTTAAGACAAGCAGTTTTAATTCTATCGTTTTTAATTAATTCTAATTCATTCTTTATAGTTTCTTCTATATTCATTATCTTGTTACCTCACAATCTAATAATCCTACTATTACGCTATTACTAATATACCACAAGTTCTTAGGAATTACTAATCTATTATCATTAAGTTCTAATAATTTTTTATCTAATAGTTTATTATAATCATATAAATCTATTAATTCTTTATTATATTTTTCTTTAAATTCTTTTAGATTTATTCCATCACTTGTACGGAGATTCATTATAATTTCATAATATATCTTATCATTAGGTTCTAATATTTCTATTCCATTATCAGACATGTAATCACTATTTAAATATTTTGTGATGGACTTAGTTTTATTATATCTAACATTACCTTCATATCCTGCGGCACCTAAACCAAATCCATAATATTCTTTATTCTTCCAATACTTCATATTATGTTTTGATCTATATTCTTTATTCTTAGAAAAGTTACTTATTTCATAATGATCATATTCTTTTAACTTAGTACATATTAAATCATACATTTCTCTATCTAGATCTTCATCAATATATTTAGTATTATTAATACTTAGTTTTGTATGTTCTTCTAATATAAGTGAATATGTTGATATATGCGTTATATCTAGAGATTTTATAAAGTCTATATCTCTTTCTAATACTTCTAATGTCTCGTTAGGTAAAGCATACATTAAGTCAACATTTATATTATCTATACCTATATTATGACAATATTTAATTGTATTTATTACTTTATTTTTATCTAGATCTCTTTCTAATAGTTTTAAATTATCTTTATTTATTGATTCTAAGCCAAAACTTATTCTATTTACATTATTAGATTTAAATAAATCTAGTTTTTCTTCTGTTATTGAGTCAAAATTACATTCTATTGTATATTCTACTAGATTAGTATTTAATTTAGATATTATATTAAATAATTTAGTTAATTGTTTTATATTTAAACTACTAGGAGTACCTCCTCCTATATATATTGTATCTATTATTTCTCCATTATAGGAATCTTCTATTTCTCTTTCTAATTCTTCTAAGTATTTATCTACTAGTTCTTCATTATAATATACTTTACAAAAATCACAGTATGAACATATCTTATTACAAAAAGGTATATGTATATAGCAACCAATTGTATTACTTTTAGCCATTATTTTTCTCCTCCAGTAGATAGAATTGATAAGAAAGCTTCTTGTGGTACTTCTACTGAACCAATTTGCTTCATACGTTTTTTACCAGCTTTTTGTTTCTCTAATAGTTTTCTCTTACGAGTTACATCTCCACCATAACATTTAGCAAGTACATCTTTTCTCATAGCTCTTATTGTTTCTCTGGCGATTACATGTTGACCTATAGCAGCTTGTACTGGTACTTCAAACATTTGACGAGGAATTATTTCTTTTAGTTTTTCTACTACTGCTCTACCTCTTTGATATGCAAAGTCTTTATGTACTATAACACTTAAAGCATCTACGATATCTCCATTTAATAAGATATCCATCTTTACTAGATTACTTTCTCTATAACCTATTATTTCATAATCAAATGAGGCATATCCTTTTGTACAACTTTTTAATCTATCAAAGAAATCATATACTATCTCTGATAATGGTATTTCATAGTTAATTGTTACTCTGGTTGTATCTAAATAATCTATATTTATAAATGTACCTCTACTATCTTGACATAATTCCATTAATGGACCTATATAATCAGATGGAGTAAATATACTGCATTTAACATATGGTTCTAATGTTGATTTAATTACTTCTCTTCTAGGCATTTTAGCTGGAGAATCTACCATTACTTTTGTACCATCTGTTAGTACTACTTCGTATACTACTGATGGTGAAGTAGCAATTAAATCTATATGGAATTCTCTTTCTATTCTTTCTTCTACTATTTCCATATGGAGTAAACCTAAGAAACCACATCTAAAACCAAAGCCTAAAGCTTTTGATGTTTCTGGTTCAAATGTAAGGGCTGCATCATTTAGTTTTAATTTTTCTAAAGCTTCTCTTAAGTCTTCAAATTTATTTGATTCTATAGGATAGATACCACAATATACGCTAGGTTTCATAGGTTTATATCCTGGTAATCTATTAGTAGCTGGTTTGGTACTTGATGTAATAGTATCTCCTACATGTACATCTGTTATACTTTTAATTGATGCAAATAGATAACCTACTTCTCCAGCATTTAATTCTTGAACTGGTACTTCTTTAGGCGTATTAATAGCTAATCCTACTACTTCATACTCAGCACCTGTTTCCATCATTTTTATAGAGTCTCCTACTTTTACTTTACCTTCTACTACTCTAATTGATGTAATAACTCCTCTATATGGATCAAATAAACTATCGAATATTAGTGCTTGTAGTGGTTTTTCTTTATCTCCTGTAGGTGATGGAATATCATTAATAATGTGTTCTAATAAACTTTCTATACCTACTCCAGTTTTAGCTGAAGTTAGTACTACTTCATCTTTCGAAAAACCTATATTTTCTAATTCTGTTAATACTTTTTCTACATCTGCGCTAGGTAGATCTATCTTATTAATTACTGGTATTATTTTTAAATTATTATCTAAAGCTAGATATAAATTAGCTAGAGTTTGGGCTTCTATTCCTTGCGCTGCATCTACTACTAGTAATGCTCCTTCACAAGCAGCAAGGGAGCGTGATACTTCATATGAGAAGTCTACATGTCCTGGAGTATCTATTAAATGTAGGTAGTATTCTTCTCCTTTAAAATTATATTTTAATTGTACCGCATTTAATTTAATAGTAATTCCACGTTCTCTTTCAATATCCATAGAGTCTAGTGTTTGTTCTTTTAATTCTCTTTTATCTAGAGCTCCTGTTATTTCTAATATTCTATCTGCTAGGGTACTTTTCCCATGATCTATATGTGCAATTATACAAAAATTTCTGATATTTTCTTGTTTCATAGGACACCTCATTTCACTCATAAATTATAACAAAAAAAGATAAATATTTCTACTTATCTTTTTTCTTTACTAGAGTTTTTGGACATTCCACTTTTGCAGTAACAACAACATTAATAGGATTTTTATCCCAGTAATGATTATTTAATTTCATTTCGTCCTCGATTGAATGATTAACACTGCCATCGACTACTTTATTTTCTATTGATGAATTATTAGGCTCTATGTAACGATTTTTTAATACCTCTCCATTTATTATCATATAATCCATCCAAGTATCGTACATTTCTAATACCTCCTACTATAAAGGATAAATAATTCTATTTTCTTTTTTCTTTATTAATGTTTTAGATTTATGATTTATAAAAGATGGAATAAACTTTTTATTACATATACAGCAATAATCTCCATCATTAATAAATTTTGTGTTTTTTAACTCACCACAATTTTCACAAACTTCACTATTATTAGGCAATATATATCTATTTGTTAATACTTTTCCATTTATTGTGACATTTTTGTACATTTCTTATACTCCTTCTTATAAAAGATAATTATTTCTTCTTAATTAATGTTTTTGCTGCTTCACTAAGATTTACTTTAATTTTACAATTAGGACATTCTCCCTCAGCTGTAAGTTTTCTTTTACAAACAGGACATTCTTCTTTTACATCTGGCTCTATGTAATCATATGCTGGTTTAGAACCATCTATTGATTTAAACTCCATCCAATCATCAAACATTTATGATAATCCTCCTTCAAATTAATTGCTATGATTTTATCATATTTTTTGATGAAATTCAATATATTATTATTTATTTGGATGCATTGTACATACTGATATATTATCGAAGTCTATTTTCTTTATAACATCTTTTAATTTCTTATAACTAATGTTTTTATATTGATCTATTTTATCATTAATTATTTCTTTATTGTATAACATATCACTAAATGCATTATCTACAATAAATTCTACGTCATCTGAACCTCTAACTATATTAGATATCCATACTTTTTTAACTCTTTCAAATGTTTCTTCATCTATATATTCATCATGATTTTTCAATACTTCTTTTATTTCTTTTATTAGTTTGTCTGGTTCAGGAGATTCTGCCATTAGATAGAATGTACTAAAGTCATCTGTTGTTTCCCATTCTGTATACATATCTGTCATTATTTTATTTTCTACTACTTTCTCTCTAAATAAAGAACTATCTCCAAATAACATTCTACTAATCATAGATAAATATAATTTAATTTGATATTCATTATTTATATTTAAATCTTTTTTAAATATTTTTAATCCTACAGCTACTTTAGGTACTTCTACTGTAGACTTAAATGAATCAGTTTTTATTCTTACTTCTAATGGTTCTTCTATATGTTTTATTTTTGGATAATCTCTATTTTCTTTTAATTCTAATTCTTCATATATAATTTTAGAAGCATCTTTATGATTAAAGTTACCTACTATAATAATAAACATATTATTAGGACTATAGAAGTTATTATAGCAAGTATATAAATCTTCTTTAGTAATTTTATATATTTCTTTTACTGATCCACCTATATCTATTCTACGAGGTAATTTATGATATATATTTTTTCTTAAGCGCATCTCTAATTGGAAATCAGGCATATCATTATACATGTTTAATTCTTGTTCAATTATGCCTTTTTCTTTTTCTACGTTTTCATCTGTATAATATGGTGCATTTACAAATTGTATTAAATATCTTAAGTTTTCTTCAAACTTCTTAGTTCCATAACAAATGTATTGAGTAAAATCAAATGATGTTGAGGCATTAGATCCTGTACCACTTTTTGAATAAAATGTGAAAGGATCTACTCCGTCTTCTTGTTCAAACATTTTATGTTCTAGGAAATGAGCTATTCCATCTGGTACTTTTATTTCTTGTTTAGCATCATTTGGAGTAAAAGATGTGATTTCAGAACCAAAACGAGTTGCGTATGTTATAAAGTAATTATTTTTATCTGGCATTGGTACCATTACTACTTCAAGACCATTTTCTAGAGTCTCTCTGTAGTAGGTTATATCAATACCTTTATATTCCATCTTCTTCATCTTTATCCCCCTCTAATTCAAATACTGTATCCATATGAATCTTTCTAGCTACTTTAACTAATTCACTCTTAGTTACTTTCATTATATTTTTACGTTTAACATCTAAATCGTCTGAGTCTAGATACATTTTACTTAGATATAAATCTATTACTGCATTAGGATCTTCTTCTAATTCATCAAAAGCTGTTTCAAAGTATTGTTTAGCAATATTTATTTCCTCATCAGTAAATTTACCTTTTTTCATATCTAATAATATTTTTTCAATTAATTTTAATGTCTTATGATAGTTTTCTCTATTTATACCTGTTCTAATAATTAGGATATTATCTAGTCTTTTAGGTTTAGAATAAATTGAATAGCAAAGTGAATTCTTTTCTCTTACTATTTTAAATAATTTAGAGTCTGGTCCTCCTCCAAATATTACATTTAATACAGGTAGAACATAATCTCTTTCATATTTATTTAATTTTGATAATCTACAAATAATATTTAATCTTGACTGAGTTGTTTCTATTGTTTCTTTACTAAATAATCTTCTAGCACGAGGACGTTTATTAGGTAAGAAATAATCTTTATCTGGTTTCTTTAATATTCTTAATTTAAAATACTTTTTAATTTCATTAACAACCATTTCTTCATTAATATCACCAATTACAGCAATATCTACAAAGTCTTTATTAATCATATCTAAATAGTATTTATATAGACTTTCTCCATCTATACTATTTATATCTTCTAAATATCCCATCATTCTATATGATACTGGAGAGTTAGGATCAAATGATTCCATAGCTCTTACTAAACTATAGGTATTTGGATCTTCTTTAATACTTGTTAATTCTGTTTTTGTTTTATTCATTACAATATCTATATTTTTTTCTCTAAACTTTTTATCTTCTACATCAGGATTAAATAATACTTCATTTAAAAACTCTAGTGATTTTTTAAAATTACCTTCTTCTGTATATTTATCATTTAATATATTTAATGTAAAAATAGTATTTACATATTTACCATTTCTACTATTATCTACTGATAGTCTTGCTGAATATAAATCATGTGCTTCAATAGTCATTTTTCTTTTACTATTATACTTATTAGTAGATTGTACTAATAGAGATGCTAAAACATTTCTAATAGTTATTTCATCTTTTTTTATTTTTCTTTTAAACATAACTCTAATTGTAATAGTTTTATACTTATCTGTTTTAATTAGATGTATGTTATATGAACCCATATCTTTATTTGTATACTTCATCAAATCACCCCACTAATACTATTATGCGTAAATATTTTTAATTTATAATACCTACATGTTTTATTATATCGCATTAAAGTAAAAAGGAGAAGATTATTCTTCTCCTTGTCCTTCTACTTGATTTGATTCTTCAGCATCTTCTGCGAATGATACTAATACTGCACGAGGTTTTGAATTTCCTGTAGGTGGACCAATTATTCCATTTTCTTCTAATTGATCTATCATTGTAGCTGCTTTATTAAATCCTATTTTAAATTTTCTTTGAATTAGTGATACTGAAGCTTGTTGTTTACGTATTACAAATTCTACTATTTGATCATATAAATCATCACCAGCATCTACTGGAGTATCATCTTCGGATGTAGATGATTGATTACTACTTTCTTTAGGTGCTGCATCAAGATTTAAGAACTCTTCATCGAATAAGTCTCCTTCTTGTTGTTTAGATGTAAAGTCTATTAACTTACCTATTTCTTCATCTGAAACAAATGAACCTTGAGTACGTGTAGGATTATTTTGACCTATTGGTAAATATAACATATCACCTTTACCTAATAGTTTTTCTGCTCCTATTTGATCTAAGATTGTACGTGAATCAATTCCTGAACCAACAGCAAATGAAATACGTGATGGGATATTTGCTTTAATTAAACCAGTGATGACTTCTGTAGATGGTCTTTGTGTTGCTACTATTAAGTGAATTCCTGCAGCACGAGCTTTTTGTGTAATACGTAGAATTGAATCTTCTACTTCTTTTGCTGCTACCATCATTAAGTCAGATAACTCGTCTATTATAATTACAAGATATGGCATCTTATCTAATTTTTCTGAGTCTGGTTTACCTTTATTATATTTTTCTACATATTCGTTATATCCTTCAATATTTTTAGTAGTTGTATTACTAAATACTTGATATCTTTTTTCCATTTCAGCAACACTCTTTTGTAGAGCTATGTTTGCTTGTTTTGGATCAGTTACTACTGGACACATTAGATGTGGTATTCCATTATATACTGATAATTCAACTACTTTTGGATCTACTAATATTAATTTTACTTCATCTGGTCTAGCTCTCATTAATATTGAACATATGATACCATTTACACATACTGATTTACCTGAACCAGTAGTACCTGCAATAAGTAAGTGTGGCATCTTATTAATTGGACATGTTTGTATTTCTCCCATTATTGTCTTACCTAATGGTACTAATAATTTATTAGGAGAATTTTGAATTTCTGCACTAGCCATTATTTCATAGAATGAAACTGGATTAGATTTTTCATTAGCAAACTCAATACCTACTGTTTTCTTACCTGGTATTGGTGCTTCAATTCTTACATCTTTTTTAGCTAAAGCTAGGGCTATTTCTCTATTAATAGAAGTTATCTTATTAACTCTAGTACCTGATGCTACTTCTAATTCATATTGTGATACAGCTGGTCCTATATGTACTTCTACTACTTTAGCAGTTATTCCAAAGTCTTTTAATACTTGTTCTAGTGCTTTTACATTATCATTAACTTGAGCATTATCACTCGCGTTATTTACTGGTTTTGGTTTATTTAATAAATCTAGTGAAGGTAATCTATAGAATGAATTTACTTGATTCTTTTCTTTTGGCTCTTCTGTTGGTTCATTCTCTTCTACCGGTTTCTTCTTTAAATCATCTATTGTTGTAATTTTAACTTGTTCATTACTATTATGAATAATTGGTTTTTTATCATCGAATGGTAATTTAGAATCATCTTCTGGATTATCATTACTATCTGGATCTTTTTCTTTATTTCTAATAATACGTACATTATCTTTAATAAAGTCTACTATAGAGAAACTTGTAAATAGACAAATACCTATTATCATTAATACCCATGAGACTATTTGCATACCTGTATATGAGAATAGTTTGGCAAATAAAGATGAGAATGCTCCACCTATGATTCCTCCACCTACTCCTAACCAATCATTAATTTTACCTGTCTCCATTAATTCTTTCATTGCAATCATTAATTGATTAATTGTATCTCTTAATATTGCCATCATATTAGATTTATTTAACTCTACAAATCTTTCATGCATTAGTACAAGTAAACCTGTAGTAAATAAATAGATACCTATCATCTTTTGAGTAAAGAATTCTGGCCATTGTTTCTTAAATAATACGAAACCACCTATTATTAGAAATACTACTAATAATGGTATATATAATGAACCTACTAAGAATAGAGAAAATGAAGTAATTGCTCTACCTACTGGTCCTAATTTACCTAATCCTAATATAGATGCAAGTATTAATAAGATTCCATATATTTGTACATCTACTTCTATTTCTTTCTTAGCTTGTTTTCTTCTTTTTCTTTTTCCCATAATAATTACCCCATCTTTATGATAATACTTCAATATAATTATACAACATATTTTTATAAAAACAAAAAGAAAAGTAAGTTTTAACCTGCTCTTCTTAATTTGTTTTTCACTTCACTAAAATCATTGTTACTATATAAATCATTTTTATATTGATTTCTCTTTATAATAAAGTAAAATTTACTTGTAGTATCATATACTTCATTATTATTATAATCTACTACTCTTAATAAATTAGGTAGTTCTGTCGGTTTAACCGGATATTCTTTTAATGAATCTACTCCTATTACTCTTAAGTTGTGAGCATCGAAATTTCTTAGTTTGTATGCTGATTCTAGAAACCCTGGACCCGTAATTAGCAAATTAGAAAATAGTGCTTCTTCTACTATTTCATTATATCTTAGGCATGAACTACCAGTCTCTTTTAAGGCATCACATTGAATTACTTTTAATTGTTCTGTTTCTGCTAATAAGTTATTTCCTGCTTTTACCATATTATTAGCATTAAAAACTTGTAAATCATAGGCTTCACTTAATAAATTATTTCCTGCTATTTCTAAGTGTGGAGCATCAAACCTTTTTATTTTTGCCATTTTTAAACAATCATTTCCTACATATCTAAGATTTGAAAGATCTGCTTCTCTAAGGTTCTTAGCACAAGTTAGTAATCCATCTGTTGCTCTTTCTAAATTATGTAAATCTACTACTTCTATTGCTTTATCGTTAGTCATAAATCCACTATCTGTTACTCTTATATTGGAAGCATCTAATATTTTTACTTGAGCATTTGTTAAGAAACCTTCTTTTGTTATTTCTAACTTTTTTAGAATTGCCGTTTCTAAATTTTCATCTGATGTTAAGAAATAATTTCCTACAGATAATAAATTTGAATACTCAACTTTTGGTATACTTCTATTTCTACTAAAATAGTAACTTCCTATTCTTTCTACCGCTTGTAATTCTGCTCTTTTACAAACAACATTATTATTTAAACAATAGTTACCTACTTTCTTTACTTTATTAGCTATCAACTCTTCAAGACATCTGTTTTCTGATAAAAAGAAGCTATCTATTTCTTCTGCATTGTCTAATAATAAGGTCTTCATAAACTTATTTTTAAGACAAAATTCACTATTAATAATTTTAGCATTTTGTATAGACATTCTTTCCATATATATATTTGAGTGGAAAAATCTAGGAGGTATTACTTCGATATTATCATTGTAATAAGCTTTAATTAAATTTTGATCATCTATTACTATATTAAATGAATTGTTATCTTCTCCTTTAAATTTTATATTTCTCTCATCTTTATTTATTCTAGTTACTTCTATATTTTTAATATCATGTACTGTATCTGGGAATCCATCTTTGAAGTAGTCATCATAAGTAGTTATTTTTTTATCTTTAAAATCTATTAGAAAGTAATCTACTATAAAGTATCTACCATCTTTTTGATAATCTCTTACTACTTCTCCATTATCAATAATTAAATTATCTATACAATAATACACATCATTTATTTCATAATTATACTTATAATACTTTTCATCTACTTTTTTATATCCTGGAAGATATATAGAAACATTATCTTGTTTTATATTATAGTTATATTTTTTTTCAAAGCTTCTAGTTAAACCTGGAATAATCTTTTCTAAGTTATTTCCAAATGTTGCATCTGGATTTTCTACTGTATGGTTATATCTATTTTTTATTGATAGCGTATTTACTAAACCTCTAGAAAATTGAATACTTATTACACTAGTACCATATAAATCTTCTCTTTGTGGAGCATCAAAATCTTCTCTTACTATATAATCTACATTTTTTTTAACGGCAAAGAATACATAATCTGTATCTAATCTTCCTCCTTGAGTAAATGTACATAGTTCTTCTCCCTTTTGATAATACTTTTTAAAATATTGAATATCTGATTCACTTTCACATTCATAAAAATAGTAACCTGCTTCATCAAGTAATTCTTCCGGAGTTTTGCCTGTATCAATCAATACTTCGTTATTTTTGCTATATAAGCTATTTATATATTCTCTAAACTCTTCTATTGAATCATACTTTTCTAGGTCATCATAAAGATATCTATTAGGTTCAAAGTGACTTTCTAGTATTTCCAGTAATTTACCTTTTTCTTCCAAAATTGTAGAAAAAAATGTTCTACATAGATGAGCCATTCTTTCACCATAATTCTTTTTTATTTGTTGTAGCTCAAAGTTCATCTAATCACCTACCCATAATATCTTTCTAAAGATAGTTCATTTTTATCTGTTATTACTTTAATTAGATCGTCTTCTTCTTTTCTTGTATCTTCTTTAATAGGCCCATAAGCATAACAATTTACTTCATTTAGAACACTTTCAGGTAGATAGATAATATTACCTACTTGTACTTCTTCATCTATGTAGAATCTTATATTAACTATATATATTTTATTATGATCATCTCTTAATGTATAATCGTTAAATTCTTTATCTATTACTTCTAGTTTTACCATTATATCACCTACTAATCTGCATAGAAGTTTTTTACTTTTCCATCTATTTCGAATCTAAATACATCTTTAGTCCACTCTACTACTTTTATTTTATTTTGTTTACTTTTATATTTACAATCGAAATAAATAGTATCTTTATTATCATAGGAATATGTACATTCATTTTCATCATCAAAGAAATAACTAGTTGGTTCACTATCACAATCATATAATGAATATCTACCATTAGTATCAAATGTTAGACAAGCATATTCATCGTGTTCTTCTTGATACATAATACCTAAATATTTAGCATCGTGATAATTACTTCTTTTTATATTATTAAAAATTACTACTAATCCTATAATTATTAAGGATATTATGATAATTATTAGCATTAATCTTTTACTTTTCATACTACACTTCCTATTCTATAGATATTATAGCACAAAAAAAGAGCATATTACTATGCTCTTGATACATATTTACCATCTGCAGTAGAAACAATGATAGTTTCTCCTTCTTCGATAAATAATGGTACACGTACGTTTAATCCTGTTTCACATTCAGCATCTTTTAAGGCATTGTTTGTAGTATTACCTTTAACAGCTGGTTCTGTATGAGTTACTACTAAGTTAACTTTATCTGGTAAGTCTAATCCTAGAACTTCTCCTTCATATGAAGTTATATATACTTCTAGGTTTTCTTTTAAGAATTTAACTCCATCTCCAACTTGTGATGCTTGTAATTCTAATTGTTCATATGATTCCATATTCATGAAATAATATACATCATTCATGTTATATAAATATTGCATTAATTGTTTTTCAATTCTTGCTGTTGCTACTTTAACACCTGCATTAAAAGTTTGTTCAAAAATAGCTCCAGTTCTTAAGTTTTTAAGTTTAGCTTTTACAATAGCTGCACCTTTTCCAGGTTTAACGTGTTGAGTTTCTAAAACTACATAAATAGCTCCTTCATACTCAATTGTGATTCCATTTTTTAAATCATTTGTACTAATCATTTTTACACTCCCTTACTCTTCTAAGAAAAAAATAAGTTTTTTATACTTATTTTTACTTTTTCTCCTTATGTACTGTATGTTTTCTACATCTAGGACAGTATCTATTTAATTCAAGACGTTCTGTAGTATTTCTTACATTTCTTTCATCTCTGTAATTTTCTTCTTTACATTCACTACAAACTAGAGTTTTCATTTGTCTGTTTCCTACTTTAGCCATTTTCTATGCCTCCCTTACATCTAATGGTATTATACCAAAATTTTTATAAAACGCAAAAGAAATTTAGTTCTTTTACAAAAGACTTTATTATTTTAGCACATATTTTCGTATTTATCAACTAAATTAGTTCTTATTTTTGACAAATAAAGCTTTTTTTAGTATAATATGCGACAGTTTATGGGGGTATTTTATGAATACTAATTATGTTAAAAAACTAAGAGTTTGGAAGAAAGCCTATGAATTAGGTGAAGAAAAAAACATTAAATTAATGGAAAAAGTTGCTTTATGTGATGATAAAGGCTTAGTAAATAAATCTAGACACTATCAAAAGTTAGAATTCATGAATAATATAGAAAGAAAGACTATTAGAGATAATCTTACTAGGTTATTTGAAAGAGATCCTAATAGTTTAACTAATAAAATGATAAAACTACTAGAAAATGAATATTTATTAGATGATGATAAATATAATTTATTAGTATTAAAGAACGAATTAGAATCTAATGAATTTGAAATATCCTTACTTAGAGAACATATAAATAATTATAGAAAAACTGATACCATATCTTTAATGGAACTTAGAAAAGAATTAATACTAAAAACTATTAGAAGAAATAATATAACTAAGAGTATTAGAAGAATAGAACCTAAAGTTAATGCTTTTAGAAATACATTTTCTGATTATATGAAAAGAATAGATAATTAATCTATTCTTTTTTATATTCCATAATAATTATAATATGTACTCATTACTTCTCTTACTATTCTATATGATACAAGTGAAGTAAATTCATATGAAGGATTAGGATGAGATACATTAGGTGAAGATACTTCTATACTTACTTTAGGATTATCATATGGAGCATATCCTACAAATGATGTAGTTATTGTTTCTGTATCAATTACTCCGTTACCATCTGTATCTATAAAACTCTGTGATGTACCTGTTTTACCCGCTCCTCTTAGATGTTCTTCCATATATCCTCTACCATATCCATTTGAAGCATTTAATACTGCCCAGAATCCATATCTTACTCTATCCATATTTTCTCTTGATGTATTTATTGTATTTAATACATTAGGCTCATAAGTGAATATTACTTTACCTAATTCATTAGAGTCAGTTGACTCTCTTACTTCTTTTAAAAGATGAGTTTGCATTCTATTTCCACCATTAGCTATAGTAGATACGTATTGAGATAGTTGAAGAGGTGTAAATGACTCATATTGACCTATTACATAATCTAATAGATTACCTGCAGCTTTATCTTTTTTAGCTCCATATCCACTACTTTCTACTGGTAAATCTATTCCTGTTTTTACACCTAAACCAAAGGAATGATACATTGTTCTATAAGTATCAAATGCCGATTGATTAAAATTCAACTTCATATTTCTATGATATTCTTGTCCATTTACTCTTATTGCTGCTTTAAATTGATATACGTTACTTGATTGGGCAAGAGCTGTTATATCATCAATTACTCCTAAGTTATGATATGAACTCTTTTCTGCTACTCCGGCAACTTTTATAGGTTCATCCATTACTCTTTCTCCAAAGTGTACTGCTCCTGTATTATAAGCAACTAACATAGAAGCACCTTTAACTACACTTCCTGGAGTAATAGGATTAGTAAGAATACTTCTTACATTATCTACTATTACACCATCAACAAGTTTTTTTGAGGCCATTACTAATATTTCTCCTGTATTAGGATCTTGTAGTATAACACTAGAATGATCATAATACTCACTATTAGCTTCTCCCTTACATCTCCAAATATTATTTTCTATTATTCTTTCTACTTCTTGTTGAAGATGAATATCAATACTTAAAACTATATCATTACCTCTTTTTCCTTCTTTAATCAACTTAGTTTCAGTAGATGATACTACTTCATATTCAGGTTTTTCTCCTTTTAAATAATTCTCATATTCTTTTTCTATATAACTTAATCCTACTCTATCATTTAGAGAATAACCTAAACTTAAATAATAATCTTTTTCTTCTGCAGGTATACCTTGTTTAGTAGAAGATACTGTACCTAATATAGATTTTAAAGTATCTCCATAAGGATAAGTTCTTTCCCAACTAACACTAGTATTAAATCCATAAAGAGAAGCATTATTCTCACTAACATAAGCATATTCTTCATCACTAACATTTGATTTAATTATCTTTTCTGAATAAGCATATCCACTATTCATTAAATAAAATATTTGTGCTACATGTAAGTCTTCTTCACTTAGTTTAGATAATTCTTTATCAGTTATTCTTTCTACTTTTAACTCATATATATCATTACTTGTAAGTTTCTTTTGTGCAAGTAATTCATATTCTTTTTCTTTAATCAACTTATTACAATATTCAGGATAAGCTGCGATATAATACTCCTTTTTAGATCTTTCTGTTAATTTAGAAATATCTATATATACATGTCTAGATAGAGTTCTTGCAGCTTCTAACATTTGTTTAGTAGATACATCTTTTCTTTTAGAATAAGTAATTGTTTTTACCGCAATATTATCTACTATAACATTATAATTTCTATCTAGTATTCTACCTCTCGGAGCTGACTCTCCACTAGTTTTAACATAAGTTAAGACATCAATCTTATCATTATATTTATCATTTTCAATTATCATAACATTAAATAATTTAGCTAATAAAATTATAAAAATAATAATTATAAATATGAGGAAAACAATAAATCTATTTTTTACTACATAGTCATAATTAATACTTCTAGTTTTCTTAGGCATTACTTTTTTCTTTTTACGCATAATAATACCTCCCTTTATTAGTTTATCACATAAAATTACTTCTAATTCATAAATTTAACTAGAGGTGATAATTTGTATAAGGATTTAGTACTTAAATATATTCATTTATTAACTCCTAATCATATAGATGAATATGCAAGAAATAATAATATTATACTTTCTAAAGAAGAAAATTTAATAATTTATAGATTTATCTTAGAAAATTATAAAGATTTATTAGATAATAAAGAATCAATAAATAAACTTAAACCTTTAATAAGAGATGATTTATATAAATCTATAGAAAAAATATATTATAAAAACAAGGCTAAATATATTGATTAGCCTTGTTTTATTTTATTAATTAAATCTTTATCAAATTCTTTATTTCTTATCATTTCTATTTCATATTTATATGGAGGATAATCTTTATCTACATATTGTGTTTCTAATATCTTTGGAATACTCTCTAACTTTTCATTATATATAATATCTATTAAAGTATTAAAACCTATAGTACCAAATCCTATATTTTCATGTCTATCTTTATGAGTATTAATTTCATTCTTACTGTCATTAATATGAATACATCCTACTCTATTAAGACCTATTTCTTTATCAAATAAATTTAAGTATTCATTAAATTTAGTTAAGTCTACTCCTGAATCATTTAAGTGACATGTATCTAGACATACTCCTAAATTATCTTTATATTTGCAATTATCAATTATATATTTTAGTTGTTTTATATCTGTACCTAATTCTGTACCTTTACCGGCCATTGTCTCTAGTAAAATAACTACATTAGTCTTAGTATTTTCTAGTATCATATCTAATCCTTTTATAACACTATCTAATCCTGTATCTATTCCATTACCTACATGACTTCCTGGATGTAGTACTAATTTATTTATGCCTAATGCCTCACATCTATGTATCTCTTCTTGTAGAAATCTTACTGAGAACATAAATTTCTCTTTATCAGGATTACCTAAATTTATAATATATGGAGCATGTACTACAACTTTTGAATAATCAAAATTAATTTCTTGCATCTTAGTCATTGCTTCTAAAGTAAGACCATCTTCAATGTTAGATCTATTTGTATTTTGAGGAGCACCTGTATAAAACATAAATGTATTTGCTCCATAAGATAATGCTTCTTCTAAGCTACCTTTAAGTTGAGTATTTTTATTAAATCCCACATGAGAACCTATTATTAACATTTTAATCACCAATGTCATTATAACAAAAAAAGATGACTTTCGTCATCTTTATATATCTTATTAAGAATTTTCTTCACAAAGATATTTTTGAACAGCATCACTATTATCAGTACCATTGATGAATACTTTTAATACTTGTGTAGAACCAGTTCCTAAGTTACCACCAGCAGTAGTATTGTTGTCAGCTGTAGCTAAGATACTCTTACCAGTTGTAGTAGAAACATCAGCTCTTCTGATATCTTTGTCAGTTTTCCAAGCGTTAATACCATGAACTCCATCTGTTAAAACGATTGAGAATGTAGTTTTAGCATTTCCAGTTGAACCAGTTCCAGCACCAGATCCTGTTACGTTAATTCTAACAACACCAGTTACAGCTCTATTAGCCCAAGAAGAAGTTCCTCCTTGTTGTAATAGATATGGATATGGTCTATAAGTTTTACCATCTAAGTTTGGTGTTACAGTTGTATCTTTTTTAGGAGAACCATATTTGTTTCCTTGTTTTGCACTATCTATTAATACATAGTAGTTTCCATCATTTAATCCTGATGGTACAGTTGCAGGAGCATTATCTGCACTTCCTGTTCTACAATAGAATGAGTCAGATAACCACATTGTTCTAACTGCTGAAATATAGTTTTGTGCTGTGTTCATGAATGTATCTCTACGAGTATTTTCAATTGTTCTTGAAATTGCTGGAATAGCAACCATCATTAAGATACCCATGATTGTAATAACTGCTAATAACTCGATTAATGTAAATCCGCCTTGTTTTCCTTTCTTATTATTTTTTCTCTTTGCATTTTTTGCCATAATAATTCACTCTCTTCCTTTCTATTATTATTACATTTTAAATATAGCATATTGAAATTTATTTTTCAATACATTTTTTTTACATTTACACTGATATACAAATTTGACATTATGCTGTATATCTTTTATCTACTGGACAGTTAAATGTAGACCCATCTTCATTAGTAATTTGGATAGAAGTTGGTGTCGTATCATTAACCTTTATTGGTTCAGTAGTTATACCTGTTTGTGCATAATCAATTGGTGAATCATCCTTTATACGACTAAATCTTGTCAATGGGATACCTGAAAATCTTGTTTTAGAATAAATATATTCTACTAATTGTACATGATACTCATACTTTACAGTTGATCCTCCGCCTATTCTTCTAATAACTACAAAATTATTCAATTCTGTGTCATAAGTTTTTGTTTGTGGTTCTTTATCTTTTCCAGTATAAGTATAAGAACCTCCGTATGGAGCATTTTTAAATTCACCTGATCCTAAGTATTTCATATTCATAATAATACAATGATCAGCCGCAGGTTTAACAATAGAAGTATCACTTCTAAACTTATATTCTGCTGTTGTAACTAATTTTTCTGCATCTCTTGCATATGTATTTAATTTAGTACTTTGTAAAATACCAATTATATTAGGAGCTGCTATCATTGTAAGTAATCCTAATATAACTAAAGCTGCTAATAATTCTACTAATGTAAAACCTTTTTTCTTTTGTTTTAATTTCACTTTCTCACCCTACTTTCTATTTTAATTATAGATAAAGTTTATAAAAAATAAAAGTATCAGTTTAAAATTTGATGTAAATTAATTACTTCTTTTTTTACACTATCATTATCATTATTTATTAAATTATCATATCTAAATATACTAAAGCCTTTATAATTTGACATATTTCTAGATATTATTATTTCTCTTTTTATAATATCATTATTATTAATCCATTCTTCACTACCACTTAAAGCATACTTATCAAGGTTACCTGACTTATAGAGTGATAAAGCTACTATTAAATCTATATTCTTATTTTTAATAATACTATTCCATTCATTTACTACTTTGTAAAAAGGCATCTTTTCATTATAGAACCCATAATATAGTTGAGGCATTATAAAATCTACATATTCATTACTATCTAACCATTTATAAATATCTGCATATAACTTCTCATAATTATTATTTATATTACCATCTGGACTTACTCCAAATAATATATTTTTATATTTACAGGTTTTATGTACTCTACTTATCATTTTATTTATTATATTTAAATGATAAATTTTAGAATCAATATAACCATTCTCTTCTATATACTTTGTATAATCTAAATAATCTATATCAGGTGATGGATAAAAGTAATCATCAAATAATATTCCATATACTTTATAATTATCAATTATCTCTTCTACTCCATTTACTATTAGATCTTCTACTTCTTGTTTACTAGGATTATAAAATATCCCATTATTAATATATAGATAATCCGTATTTAGGTATTTATAAGCTGGATTATTTATACTAATAGAATTTATATCTATTGTAGTTCTTACTCTATAAGGATTTATCCAACAAATAATTTTTATATTATATTTAGAAGATACTTCTATAAAGTAATCTAATACATCAAAATATTCTTCTCCTTCTTCTATATTTAAATTCATACTAGTTGGATAAATACTAGATTTATATATTGAATCACTATTAGATCTTACTTGTAGTATTACAGTATTTAGTTTATTATTATAATTCTATATAACTTATAAAGATACATCTTAATTCTTCTTTAGATGTAGTTTTAAATCCACATAAAAAAAATACTATTAGTATAGTTATTAAAATTATTTTTTTCATTTAATCACCAACTATATAGTAATTTAATAGTATTAAATAATTTGTCAGATATTGTCTTTTTTTATTAAGAATAGATTATTATTCTTATAGAATGCATAGAAGATATCATCTATTTGCATATTATCTTTTTCTAATTCATTTTTTAACCATTTAGTAGATTTACCTATTTGTATTAATGTATCTTCTTGTATAACACCATCTACTATTACTGGAAGAGGATATGTTCTAGTTTTATCATCACTTACTTTAAATATAGATAATTTACCATTAGTTTCTAGTATGGCATAATCTACTTCTTCTATTGACTTTATACCTTTACTTCTTAATTCTACTAATAAATCTTCTAAGTTATATCTTTGTTTTTCCATTTCTTCTAAATCTATTATTCCTTTATTTATAATTATAGATATATTTCCATCTATTACTTTTCTAAACTTATCTGACTTTAATTCTAATATACTGGATATTATTTGTAGTGTTACTAATACAGATATTGGTACTAAAGAATAGAATATTGATTTATCATAGTTTTCTATACCGATAGATGCGATTTGAGCTATGAAAATAGATACAACAAGATCCATTATAGATAATTCTCCTACTTCTCTTTTACCCATTAATCTATAAAGTACTGCGATTAATATATAGAAAAAACTACTTCTTAAAAAGATAGTAAAATAATTCATATTATCACCAATATTATTATGAGTATAAAATATTTTTTTAATCATAGAATTAATTAGAGGTGAATTATGAAATCAATAAAAAAATATTTAACTACTCTACTAAGTATATTATTATCAGTTTTATTAATCACTTTAATACTAACTACATTTTATTATTATGATTTAATATCTACAGATACTTATAAATTTTTAAAAATAGGTACTTTATTAATTACTCTATTATTAAATGGTGTTGTTATAGGGAAGAACTCTATTAAGAATGGTTATCTTGATGGAATTAAATTAGGATTATTACTAATTATATTTTGTACCTTAGTAACTATTATGAATAAAAGTATAAGTATAAAACTTATTCTTTATAATATAATTATTCTTATTACTACTACTTTTGGAAGTATAATAGGTATTAATACAAAGAAAATAGAAAAGGATTAACTTTTCTATTTTATATATATGTAGTATTATTATAAGTATGTTTAAGGAGTTAATATGAATATTGGATTTACTATAGGAAAATTTGCACCTCTTCATTTAGGACATGATGAACTTATTAGAAAAGGAATAAAAGAAAATGATAAGTTTTATATCTTAATAAATGATACTGACGTAATAGATATAGACTTAGATAGAAGAGCTAAATGGTTAAATGATTTATATCCAGAAGCCATAATTATAAAAGGATATAATCCACCTAAGAGATATGGTATGGATAAAGAAAGTATAGAGATACAAATAAATTATTTAAAAGAAGTGTTTAAAGATATACCAGTAACTAGATTCTATTCTGGAGAAGATTATGGTTATTATGTAGCAATGTATATGAATGTAGAATTTATTAAAGTAAATAAGAATATTCCTGTTAGTGCGACTAATATTCGAAAAGATTTTGATAATAATAAACAATATATTTCAAAAGAAGTATTATTTGATATAGAAAATAAAAAGAATTAGATCTAACTTTCTAATTCTTTTTCTATTAATTTTAATTCTTTCTTAAGTTGATATCTTCTTAGTCTGAAACGTTTTGGTAGAAACTCTAACATTATTTCTCTAGTCTTATGTTCTCTTTCATAATACTCTAAGAATAAATCTCCTTTTTTTATTAAGTAGATTGGTCCAAAGAACATTTGTCTTTTTGTATATGATCTATGTCCTCTCTTAAATACTATTACTTGATAGATGAATTTTCCTTCTTTTACAAATTCTTCATCATCTATATAGAATCCATTTTTACATAGGAATTTTTTTACATCTTCTTGATAGTTATTTGGACTTAATATTAAAGTTTGTATCTTTTTTAATTTCTTTAGATTATTTTTAAATATACCAATCATATTTCTACCGCCCATACCGGCTATAATTACTGTATCTATATCATCAGTATATGTATCCAACCCATTTCCTAATCTAACTTCTATTTTTCCTTCTAAATTTTCTCTTTTAATATTACCTTTAGCTTGTTCTAGAGGACCTTCTGCTATATCTGATGCTATAGCTCTAATTCCTCTATTACTAGTTTCAAGATAGATATCTAGAAATGCATGATCACAGCCAACATCTAATACTGTTGAGTTGTCACTCACTAAATCACCAATTAATTTTAATCTTGAATTTATTCTCATTAATCAGTTAAGAAGTCTTTTAATTTTCTAGAACGAGATGGATGTCTTAATTTTCTTAAAGCTTTTGCTTCAATTTGTCTGATACGTTCACGAGTAACACCAAAGATTTGTCCAACTTCTTCTAGTGTTCTACATTGTCCATCATCAAGACCAAATCTTAATCTTAGTACTTTTTCTTCTCTTTCAGTTAAAGTTCCTAAAACTCCATTTAGTTCTTCTTTTAACATTTCTACTGTTGCATATTCTTCTGGTCCCATTGTCATTGTATCTTTAATGAAATCTCCTAAATGTGAATCATCTTCTTCACCTATTGGAGTTTCTAGAGATACTGGATCTTGAGATATTTTATATACTTCACGAACTTTTTCAACTGTAATACCTAATTTCTTAGCTATTTCTTCATCAGTTGGTTCTCTATTTAACTCTTGAGTTAATTGTCTTTGTACTCTAGCAAGTTTATTTATTGTTTCAACCATGTGTACTGGTACACGGATTGTTCTTGCTTGATCTGCTATTGCTCTTGTAATAGCTTGTCTAATCCACCATGTTGCATATGTAGAAAATTTATATCCTTTAGATGGATCAAACTTATCTACTGCTTTCATTAATCCAATATTTCCCTCTTGGATTAAATCTAGGAATAACATTCCACGTCCAACATATCTTTTAGCTATTGATACAACTAAACGTAAGTTAGATTCAGCAAGCATTCTTTTTGCTTCTTCATCTCCTTCTTCTGCACGTTTAGCATATTCAAATTCTTCATCTGATGTTAATAAGTTAATACGTCCAATTTCTTTTAAATACATTCTAACTGGATCATTGATTTTTACATCTTTTGATAGAGTTAATTCTTCTACTTCACTTTCAGTAGTTATTTCTTCTCCACTAGCATCATCACTACCATCTTCTGATACGATTTCAATACCAGCTTCCATAAGGGAGTTATATAGGTCATCTAATGAATCAGAGTCCATATCTAGACCTTTTAACTCTTCAACTAGTTGTTCATAAGTTATGAACCCTTGCTTCTTACCTAAGTCAATTAACTTGGCTTTTCTTTCATCTAATGTTTTAATTTCTCCAACCATATCTATTCTCCTAACCTAAGCTTTCTAATTCTTTCGACAATTTTAGCTTGTTCTAAAGGATCGACTTCTTTCTTCATTAAATTGGTAAGCCTATTAATTTCTTGCTTTCTACCATACTCTCTTATTACTTTGAAATATAAGAAAAGTTCGTCCTTTGTGGTTTTCTCTAAGTAATCACCAGCTATAATTTCATTATATAGAGTTAGAATGTTTTCTTTATCTTGTATATAAGTATAAAAATCAGCTATATTAACTGACCCGTATTTATTATAATAATAAATTATTTCGCTCGTTAGTGAGCGCATTGCTTCTGTAGGGAATACTAAATGTTCTCTTTCGACTTGTGTTATTGCAAAGTCGTTATAAAACATAAAGTATATTACCTGTTCCATAGCTTTTATATACTTATCTTTATTACTACTTTTCTTGTGTGGAATAGTAATATCTGCTACTTGTTTTACCTCTTTCTTTGTATTTAGGGCATTTAAGCGCATTTCGAGTGTATTATACCCTATATCAAATTCTTTTGCAAGTCTTTTAAGTATTACTTCTATTCTTATTGGGTCTGTTAATTTAGAAGCTTCTTCAATTACTTTATTAATGTAATTTGATGTTTCTTCATCACTTCTAAAATTAACACTTTCTTTTAATTTATTTATCTTAAAATCACTAAAGTTTAAAGCATTTTCTAACAATCCAATAAACTTATCTTTACCATTTTTTATAATATAGCTATCTGGATCTTCTGGATTAGGTAAAGGTATTACTTTAGGTTCTAATCCTTCTTTAAGAAGTGTTTCTCCTATACTTAAAGTTGCATGTACTCCAGGATCATCTCCATCTAAACATAATATTATATTTGGAGATAATCTCTTTAATAGTGATATTTGTTCTTTAGTAAGAGCAGTACCCATAAGAGCTACTGTATTTCTAATACCTATAGTAGATGCTCTTATAACATCCATAAATCCTTCCATTACTATAACACTATTTTTACTTCTACATTCATCTCTTGCTATATGATAGTGATATAACATTTCTCCTTTTTTAAATATCTCTGTCTCTTTAGTATTAAGATATTTATTCATATCTACATCTTTATATATACGTCCACTAAATCCTACTGTTTGACCAGAGACATCATATAATGGAAACATTATTCTATCTATATATATATCATGATCATCACTAGATAATCCTATTCTATTTAGAGTTGCTAAATCATAATTTTTACTTGTAAGTAATTTAGTTAAGTCATCCCGACTCTCTAGAGATAAACCTATTTCAAATTCTTTAATGACATTATCATCTATTCCTCTTTTTTTAAGGTACTCTTTAGCTTTCTTACCTACTGGAGATGATAAGTTATTTTGAAAATATTTTACTGAGAAATTATAGGCATCATATAACTTATCATACTTAGATACTTTCTTTTCAATATGAATACCACTAGTATTAATACCTACTTTATCTCCTAATTGTTTAAGTGCTGTTTTAAAATCTATGTGTTCATAATTCATTAAAAACGTAAAAACATTCCCAGTTGCGTGACATGAAAAACATGTATAAATTTGTTTCTCACGTGATACACACATAGATGGATTAGAATCATCATGGAATGGACATACTCCAAATAGATTCTTTCCTCTTGCAACTAAGGGAATGCGTTCACCTATGATGTCTACAATATCTACTTTAGCACGAATCTCATTAGCTAAATCATTATTCATAAACATCACCCCACTACTCGATATATTATATCACTAAATTAAAGATTTTCTAGTAAAAGCTTTAACATCTTTATTAATATAAACATCTATAACACCTTTATTAACTATTTTTATGAATCCTAGTCCTGAAATTACTAAGTCTTCATCATATTTAATATTATATGTAGTCTTATTTAAGTCTTTTAATTCTTCATTATTCATTAAGTTTAATAATCTTTTTACTTTTAAATCATTAGATACAAATACTGTAAAACTATTTTTATCTCCTTCTACATAATCTATTCTTACTAAATCCTCTATTATAATAGATTGATTTTTTCTTAATTGATATGTACGAGGTTTAATCTCTTTCTTAGGAGATATCTTCTTTGTCATCTTCTCATCTACATGATTTAGAATAGAACCACTATCTACTAAACCTGGAGTATCAATAATATTTAAATATTCATTTATTTCAATATTTACCATATTTAGAGTTGTTGAAGGAAGTGGTGACATTGTAAGCTCTTGATCAGTTTCTGAATAGTTTTTAATTAACTTATTAATTAGTGAAGATTTACCTGCATTAGTATGACCAACTACATAAACATTCTTACTTGTTTGATATAGTTTAATCTTCTTCATTAAGTAATCTATATTATAATTTTTACTACAACTAATTACTATTACTTCTTCTACTTTTACATTCATACCATTTAAGTATTCAATAAGTTTCTTTTCTTTAACTGATTTTGGTAAAGCATCTTTCTTATTAAGTACTAAAATCATTTTATTAGGAAGTAGTGTTCTAATTTCTTTAAAATCTTCTTCTAGATTTAATAAATCAGTAATATATAAAACTAAGTCTTTAGTTTTACCTACTCCTTTTAAGATATCGATATATTCTTGATTAGATTTAGTAACCACTTGATATTCTCCATAGTTTTTCATCCTAAAACATCTTTGACAAATATCGTTTTCTAAACTAGTAATATATCCTTCTTGTAATATATTTTGATCTTGTAAAGTAACTCCACATCCTAAACATTTTTTAGGACCATTATCGTTATTCATAATATTTACCTCTTTCAAATACTCCTCTTTTTTGGTATCTCTTTAGTATAAATTTTTCTATTTTTCTATTTAATCCTGTTATTTTTAAATCAGCTTTTCCTAATGGATCAACTAATATTGTTTTAATTCTAAATCTTTTACCCGCTATAATATCAGTAACTATTTGGTCACCAATCATTACCATTTCATTCTTTTTAAATTTATAATTTTGTTTTATTTTTCTTAATCCACGAGTTGAAGGTTTCATACTCCATGAAACTCCTCCTACTCCTAAATCTTTCATGTATGGTGCTATTCTACTTTTAGTATTATTACTACTAATAAAAATACAGAAATCATCTTGTAATTTTTTTAATAGTTCTTTAGTTTCATCTGGACATTTTAGATTGGTTATAAGACCTAATGTATTATCAAGGTCAAAAACTAAACATTTGATACCTTCTTCTTTTAATTTGTTGTAATTAATAGAATAAATATCTTTATAATACTTATTCGGTTTAAAGTAGCCCATAACATCACCTGTTTATAATTATATAATAATTGCTTTTATTTATCAATTTTTTTGTTTTTAATAAATTCTTTTAACAGTTTAGTTAGCGCTCTTTTTTCTATTCTAGAAACATAACTTCTACTTATACCTAATGTATTAGCTATATCTTTTTGTGTTTCTTCTTCTTTATTATCTAAACCATATCTTCTACTTATTATTTTCTTTTCTCTATTATTTAATACTTTCATATATTTTTTTAATAGTTTTATATTATCCTTTAATTCTATTTCATCTGTAAAATCATTATCTTCTACTTTTAGTATATCTATTATTGATATTTCATTACCATCTTTGTCATAACCTATATAGTCATTTAAACTTACATCTTTTAAATGTTTATTATTAGTTCTAAAATACATAAGTATTTCATTTTCTATACATCTTGCACAATATGTAGTAATTTTTACTCCTCTTTCTTTAGAGTATGAATCTACTCCTTTAATTAATCCTATTGTACCTATACTAATTAGATCATCATTATCTTGATAGTCCTTATCAAACTTTTTAACTATATGAGCTACTAATCTTAAATTATGTTCTATTAGTTTATTACGAGATAATTTATCTCCTTCTAACATTTTATTAATATATTTTTCTTCATCTTCACTACTAAGTGGGTCTAGAAAAACATCATTTGAGTATGATCCAGTAAAACAAAATAAATTTTTTAAAACTTCTAATATATTAAAAAACATATAACCTCCTAAGAAATTATATGTATTAATCTTTTTGTTTAATATATTGAATTTATGTTCGATATATCATATAATAATAAATCGGAATACTTAATAAGTTGGGTGGAGCCAATCTTCTTAGTAAAGAAGGGAGGCGATGATGTGACTAAGAAGGATTTTTTAATTCTATCTTTAGTAATAATTATCTTCCTTTTATTATTATTACTATTCATAGTTTTAATATAAAAGAAAACCACCTAACTCAGCAATGATTTAGGTGGTGCAACTAATATAAGGCAACACTCAACATGCGATTATTAAGTGTTCCTTTTTTTATGAGATTAACTCATCTATGTATATAATAACATATTGTTTATAAATTATCAATTTTCTATCCAATTAGCAGTATATGTTCTATTACCTGTCATTCCCGGTGTAATTTCTACATAAGTTTCACGATTTGTATAATTATATGGTTCCCATTCTGTTGGTTTAGATCCTTTTTCTACTTGTACTTTACTTATGTAAATTCCATTGCTTGTATTAAGACTTATTGATGGATAAATATGTATACTTGTTCCAGTACTTGATTTATATGTATATGTTGCAATTAATCTTTTTCTTGTTGTGGATATTTTTGTTAAATTGTGTGTCGTTGAAGTCGCATTATTTAGATAAAAAACACGCGTATTAAATGTAGTTGCAGTATCTGCCCATATATCCATACTTATAGTATAAGTTTCATCTTCTTCATAATTTTGAGTGTTATATATATTAGGCCATATATTTGCTGTATTATAGCTTGGCTTTCTTTTATATACTATTTCATCATCTATCTCTAGTCTTTCTGTAGCGCCTGTGTTATATCCATTTGTACTTACATCATATATATTCTTACCACCTGTCCATCCTCCAAAGTCATAACCTTCTTTTGTTGGAGTTGGAAGTATAGCTCCACTTCTTACTGTATAAGTAGTTGGATAATTCGATATAGTTCCTCCATCTAAATTATATGTAATTGTATATGTGCCACTTTCTCTAGTTTTAGCATTATTATCTGCTTGTACGTAGTTAGCTATAAATTTTAAATTAAATGAAGTATCTGCCTCTGTTGGTAAATCATTTATATTTACATCTTCTTTAAATTTTACTGTTATAAATAATGTTTCAGTTGAATTAGCAGGTAATGAATCATATTTAGTAAAAGATATTCCATCATCATATAATACATTCCACTCTAAGTAACTTGCTTCATCTGGTAGACCCACTACATTATATGACTCTAACATGGCATCTATATTACCAGTATTAACTACATCAACATTAAATGAATAACTATCACCAGGTTTTTCAAAAGTAAAAGTAAAATCTACTTCTTTAGAATTACTTGAAATAGCTGCATTACTATCTATTTGATATGTACATGTTTCATTTTGAATATTATTAAAGTGTACGTCCCAGACACTTCTTTTTACTATACTAGTACCACTTATATATAGATTAGTAGAAAGGTAAGCAAAGCCTATACTAATGAATAGTACTAGTATCAATATTAAGTATTTCTTATTTTTATTCATTAGTATTTCTCCTTTCTAAATAGCTTCCCAGTTAGCTTTATATGTTCTATTACCTGACATGCCCGGTAAGATAACTATATCTTTAGTTGGTTCTGATATATATGGTTCATATGGAGTAGCATTTTCTCCCTCTTCTACTTGTAAATTAATATTTAAATTATCAAATGTACAGTTATTCCTAAAACCGACAGAAAACCTTCCCACTTCTTGATTGAAGGTAATTATGTTATGAGTACTAAAATCCATATTTTCAATTGTTAAAACATTGTACCCCTGGATAGTAGATAGCAACTTATACCATACAAAATCAGTATTGAAACTTCCTGAAATGTATTCAGCGCTTGCTACATAAGTACCAGCTGGAATTCTATAATTAATTGGAATACTGCCTATATCACCACCATTTGTAGATGGCCCATTTTCAGGATTGCTTATAATTATATTATTGTTGCTTGCTATAAATGTAACATTTTTTTGTGTTTCTGATATTCCGTTTACCGAAAAGAGATTTTTTCCTACTGTCCATCCTGTAAATGTATAACCTTCTTTAGTTGGATTTGGTATTGTTGCTCCACTTCTTATTGTATATGTAGTTGGATTATTAGATATAGTTCCTCCATCTAATAGATACCTAATATTATATGTACCACTTTCTCTTGTTGTAGCATTATTATCTGCTTGTACGTAGTTAGCTATAAATTTTAAATTAAATGAAGTATCTGCCTCTGTTGGTAAATCATTTATATTTACATCTTCTTTAAATTTTACTGTTATAAATAATGTTTCAGTTGAATTAGCAGGTAATGAATCATATTTAGTAAAAGATATTCCATCATCATATAATACATTCCACTCTAAGTAACTTGCTTCATCTGGTAGACCCACTACATTATATGACTCTAACATGGCATCTATATTACCAGTATTAACTACATCAACATTAAATGAATAACTATCACCAGGTTTTTCAAAAGTAAAAGTAAAATCTACTTCTTTAGAATTACTTGAAATAGCTGCATTACTATCTATTTGATATGTACATGTTTCATTTTGAATATTATTAAAGTGTACGTCCCAGACACTTCTTTTTACTATACTAGTACCACTTATATATAGATTAGTAGAAAGGTACGCAAAACCTATACTAATAAATAATATTAATATAAATATAATAAATTTATTATTCTTTCTCATAATATCAGTCCTTATTCTAATAAAATTTTATCAAAATAAAAGGAGTAATGCAATGACTACTCCTTAACATTAAATAATTTTACTTTTACTATTTTATATAGAAATATACCAGTAGATGAACCTAAGGTATCTATAAATACATCTAATATTTTAGCTGTTCTACCACTTATAAATATTTGATGTATTTCATCACTTACTGCATATAACATACATAGTATTATACAAACAAGTAGATATTTTAATTCTAGTTTTTTATATTCACTTATAAAGCTTATTAATAATATACCTAATATTAGATATTCAGTAAAATGAGCTATTTTTCTTACTGGAAAAACGTATTTATCTATTACTTCTTGTTTTTCTTTATTAGTTAAATTACCCTTATGAAATGTTTTATATATATTTATTATTACTCCATCACTTTTTGATGTAGATGTATCTGCATTATCTGATGAAAAAGTAAATATTACTCCCATCCATAAAACTACTAATATTAGTTTTATTATTTTTTTCATTCAATCACCCTATTTATATTCTGCCCAAATCTACGATATAAAATCTTTCTAGAATCCTCTTTTGAAATATTGGGATTCATTTCTATATTATGATTAAAATATATCATAGTATATAAATCTCTTCTTTTATGATTTAGTATTGAGATTGTTTTTAATTCTTTTAACTTTTTAATACTTGTCTTATAGTCTTCTCTACCAATTATTTCTTCTTGTATAAAATCTTCTAGATATGTTATATATTCATATATTCTTATAAAATCATATTTTCTTTCAAAGCTATCTGATTCTTTTAGTGTTGTATTTATATATTTATGCGCACTTGCTTCATACAAATCTTCTAAATATTCATATGTTTTATCATCTGTTTCTTTATACTTTCTACAATACATATCTAGTCCCCCTTAAAAGTAATAGTTATATTTTAACTCTTATTGAAGTTTAACACCAGTATTTTCTTTATTTTCTACTATTTTTTCAGTATCAAATGTTATACCAAATAAATTTAATCCACCTTTTTCTCCAGTATTATAACTTCTTGAGTTAGAAAAGTAACTCTTATTAAATAATGTATTATCGTCACTAAAGTAAATATTATCTTCACTTATACCAGATTTATTAATCTGATCAAATATTTTATCTCCATAATGAATCTTATATTTATTATCTCCTAACTCTTCTATATAATTTTTCCATTCTTCATTTAAACCTGTTATATTTCCTTCAGCATCTCTATTATGCATAAAAGGAGGGGCACCGGTATATACCCAATCATCATATGCGATAGCATTTACATATACTTCTATATCATTTAAGTTAGAATTAAAATGTTCTTTCATATAATTAGTCATATCACCTATTATATTTGATCCTGTTCTTTCGGCATTTGAATGAGTTAAACCTATTATGTTTTTTTTCTTATCGTAATATCTTACTACTGCACAATCAGCAGCTGGATATACTAGTGATACACTTCTATTGTATTTTTCTTTAATAATATCTCTTGTTTCTTTTGTCATGAATACTGATGTATAGTTCTTATCTATTAACCAAATTGTTCCATCTTTTTTAGCTTGCTCACTTTCATAATAATTTGAAAAATCTTCTACTGTTAATTCATGACATTTTGATTCTGGTGGAGCAGGTTGATCTGGCATTAACATATCATCTATTCCAACTTTATGAACATTATTCATAATATAATTTAGTCTTGTCGCCCTATCTTTCATTTCTTCTGGGAAGAAATTTGCCTTAGTACTCCATGAAATTATATTTTCATTTGCTAAAGTATCCTTATTTAGAGTAAATGGAATAGCTTTATGGTCTTCAAAATATTCTTCATTTACTATTAATCTTTTTACTATTTTTTTCATGTTATCCTCCTAATATACTTTTATTATACATTATTAAACATTAAATTTATATACCTTGCTTGATTAAGATTATTTTTTTAATATATAATTTATAATGGAAGGTGAATAAAATGAAGACAATAGTTATAGGAGCTGGAAGTGACTTAGGAGTACATATAGATGGTGCTTCTTTAGGTCCTACTCAATTAATGAATGACTTAAAAGGATTTTATCAAGGTGAAACATTATTATTTGAACAAGATGAAGAAATTATTAAAAGCAGAAATTTAAGTGATAGAAGAAAAAATGAATTTGAAGTAGAAAAATTTAATACTCAATTATATAATGCAGTAATAGAAAAAGAAGAAAGTGAATACTTTCCTATCGTTATAGGTGGAGATCATTCTGTATCTATTCCATCTGCTTTAGCTAGTATGAAAAACTATGAGCAAATTGGTATTATTTGGATAGCTGCTCATCCAGATTATAATACTTTTGAAAGTACTGTAACTGGTAATATTCATGGTCTTTCTCTAGCAGCTATAACTGGATATAAATGTAATGAATTAAGATATTATCATGAAGGACCAACTGTTCCTACTTCTAGATGTGTTGTAATAGGAGCTAGAAATATAGATGAGGCTGAAAAAGATAATATAAAATATTCTGGTATTACTGTATTCACTACTCAAGATATTAAAGAACGTGGTGTTAAAGCTATTATGGATGAGGCATTTAAAATAGCTGGATTTAAAAATAATGGAGTTCATATAAGTTTTGACTTAGATGTTATGGATCCTGAAGTAGCTCCTGGAGTTAGTGTTCCTGAACTAGATGGATTAAATGAAGATGATGCAATGGATTTAAATTCTGAAATAATGAAACATATAGAAGAAGTTGTTTCATATGATTTAATTGAATATAATCCATTAAGAGATATGAATAGAAAAACAGAACAAATTGCAATTAACCTTATAGCTCAAGTATTAAAATATGCTGAAGATAAAGGTAAATATAAAACAATAACTTATTAAAACAAAAAGAAGGTTTAAACCTTCTTTTTTTATCCTTGAGGATTAAATTCTCCTAAATGAAATCTATAATCAACAGCATCTATTACTTTATTTGTAGTTTCTTCTTTTAATTCTATAGATTCTCCTGCCTTTAACTTTTCTATTGTATAGATTGTAGTGTAATCATCACCATTAGAATCACTAAATACTACAAATAATAGTTGATTACTTATATCTATACCATTATTTGTAATAGTAAATTTAATTGTAACATTATTTAAATCTTTACTATTACTTTTTAATGTCATATTACTTATTGATAATGAATCATTAGTATGAATTTCTTTAATTTTATTTGATGTGTTTTCTCTATTATTATTTGAATCTGTTTTGTAGTATTTATTATTCGCATCATCTTTATTAGAATATGTTTTTTCTTTTTCTACTACTTCTTTATCTTCTTTTTTAGTTTGATTATTTACAATTACTAGTGTAACTCCACCTATTATCAATAATAATGGGATTACTATTAAAATTATTTTTATATTTTTCAAGTTATCACCTACCATTTTGCGAATCCTGCAGTAAACCATCCACTACATTTACTTTCTTTTACTTTTGTATTACCGTTTAAGTAACATGTAGATGATCCACTTACTACATTTCCTTTTATCCAGTAGTAGTATCCACCTGCTCCTTTTACATATTGCCAATCACCTGTTAATTTCCATTTACCACCCCAGGCTCCATCTGGCCATTGACTAAAGTCATTATCTTTACGGACGTTAACGTAATCTACTCCGTCACCTACATATGCTTTAACTGTCTTATCTTTCTTTGTAAATTTAATTACTGAATAATATGTTGCATTACTACTAAATTTTTTATCTGTTTCTTCAGAATAATTACTACTTCCTGCAGTACTACTTGTATTCCATCCTTTGTATTCAAATAGATCTGAATATGGTTGTTTTGCGGCATTTTTACCTGATGGTCTAGGTGCTTTAGGGGACTTGATATTACATTCTGTTTGATCTTGATAATAATGACAAGTTTTTTCTTGATCATCTCCCCATTTAGCTTCATTTTTCTTAAATTTAACTTTTACAGTTTTCTTCCATACTGCATATAATTTAATATTTTTATTTTCTGTATATGATCCTCCCGGAGAGTACTTCGCACTATGTCCTGTTGATGAAGTATGCCATCCTACGAACTCCCAACCATTTTTTGTTGGTTTAGTATTACTTAAATTTATATTAGTTCCGTGTGTTTTAGTTTGATTTCCTGGTGCTCCACTACCACCATTGGCATCATAAGATATTGTATATTGTTGAACACTCCATTGGGCATAGGCTGTTACTGTACCTGATGTAGCAAGTGTTTGTACTTTTTGTCCTGCAGCATAGTTAGTTCCATTTATCTTCCATCCTGTAAAGCTATAACCGCTTCTTGTGAAACCATTATTTGATATTGTACAATCACTACCATATGTACAATTAGTATTATTCATAGTTCCAGAACCACCATTAGCATCATACTTAATTGAATAACTATTACCATGCCATCCTGCATAGGCAGTTAAAGCTTGACTATCTGTTGCGGTTAGATTCTTAACTTTACTTCCGGCATTATATTCATTACTGCCGATTTTCCATTTAGTAAAGTAATATCCATTTCTTGTGAACGCATTAGCAGCAAGTGTACAGTCATATCCATAATAACATGTCGTCCTTGATATATTTCCTGTTCCTCCATTTGAATTATAATCAATATAATAAATTGGAGATATATAAACAATTATATCTACTGATCTGCAGTTTGTTGCTTCATCACACATTTTTACTCTACCAAATCTTGCACCTCTGGCAGTTAAAGTTTTATCTGTTTTTGTATTATCTTCACTTTTTCTACTATCACTTAAGTCTTTATTTAATGTTGCATTATAAGCTTGATTCCATTGCCATATTTGTTTAGTAATTGCGTTATTATCATTACTATCGCTGAAGTCTAAATAAAATCCATGTGTCTTCCATCCTGTTAGATTAGCTTCAGCATTTGTTTTAGTTAATAATGGTGTTCCTGTTTTATTGCCACCCTCAAATTTATATATTTTAACTGTTATGTTAGGTGCTGTATTATCCAATTTAAACTCTTTACTTTGTACTACAGAAGTTGATGCTAAACCTGCTTCATTACTCAACTCTACTGGCGTAACTACCAATTTTATCTTTCCATTTAATCCAACTGGAGTGTCTACTTTAACTGATAGACTATCTACTACTGAGTTTTTAAATTCATGTGTTGTAGGTGTACCAATTGCCGTTCCATCTATATAGAACCATTGATAACTTATCTTAGCATTAGGACTAATTCCTAATAAATCTTTTATTTGAATATATGTGGAAGATTTTTTCTCAAATTTATTATTACCATCGGGATTAAATGTTATTTGAGGACCGTCTTCTATAATACTTCCATTACACAAATTAAAATTAATCCTTGATAAATCTGCACTAGTAGGCATAAATGTTTCATAATCGTAATTATCATTTATCTTTTTTACTCTTACAAATATTTTATCTACTATTACATCTTGTTTAGAAAAATCCAACTCTTCTATTACTTTATTTGATACTAGAGTTGTGTAATATATATCTACACAACCATTTTTTTGATAACCAAATAAATCCATATCTTTAGAATCTGTATAAACTTTGGCACCAGACTCTATAATATTTTTATATGTATTTAATTTTTTTGAACCAATTTGACTACTAACCGCATTAATTATAGGAAAAGCAATCATAGTAATTATACCTAATATTGTTATGGTTACTAAAACTTCTACTAAAGTAAAACCTTTACGATTTCTCATATAAACATCACCTTATCATAACTAAATTTTATCAAATAATATATAATTATAAAACTAGATATTAAAAAAAAATAAAAAGAAGACAATTATTTGTCTTCTTTAATTTTAATTAATAATTTATTACAACCTTCATCTATTTCATTATATACTTTGTCGAAGTTTCTGGTATACCATGAGAGCTACTATACTTATATATCTACAAAATATTATTTTTTATCTTACTTATTATCTTATTACAACCTTCATCTATTTCTTTATATACTTTGTCGAAGTTTCTAGTATACCATGAGAGCTACTATACTTATATATCTACAAAATATTATTTTTTATCTTACTTATTATCTTATTACAACCTTCATCTATTTCTTTATATACTTTGTCGAAGTTTCTAGTATACCATGGGTCTTCTATATCATAATCAGTTAATTTAAAAATACTTATATTATTACCTAATATATTTTTAGATGCTGATACATGATAATCTTCCATACAGATGAAATAATCAAATTTATTTATATCATCTTTTTCTATTCTTTTGGCAGTATGATTACCTACTTCTATATTGTTTTTTAATAATACTTTTTTAGCTTCTGGATATATAGGATTACCTTGTTCTTCATAAGATATGGCACGTGATTCTACTATAATATCTTTTATATTATTATCTTTTAATTTTTGTTTTAAGATATATTCTGCCATTGGTGATCTACATATATTACCTAAACAGATAAAACATATTCTAGTCATTTACCCTCCTATATTTTTCATCTATTATTGAGTATAGGTAGCATTCTACTTCTTTTTTAGTTTTCTCCATAATATATTTTCTATATCCATTAAGTTGTTTATCATAGTTAGGGTCATCTATATTTTTTAGTTTATAATCTACTATTATACATTTATCTTCTCTTTCTATTAATAAATCTATAATACCGTGTGAATATACATTATCTTCTAAGTATGTAAATTCATATTCTTTATATAGATTAGATGTTTTATTATTAAGCATTAATTCTGTATTTAAGAAGGCATTAATTTTATCTTCCATTCTTTTAGATAGATTGTATATTGATAGATTTGGATTATTAAAATCTAGAGTTTCTAATACTTCATGTACTTTAGTACCAAAGTCTAAAAGATCTTGTTCTTCCTTAGTTACTATATGTAGAGATTCTTTTGAGAAGTGTTTTTCTTCTACTAAGTTATTATCTATTGATATTTCTTTTACTTCTAAGTTTGATGAAGATTTTTCTAGTTCTTTTGTAGAAGATGTATTATTTTGATAATCTTTTGTTGCTTCTACATTTACTTCTTCTTTATAATCTATGATATTTGAATATATAGATTTAATTATATCTAAAAATTTAGTATATTTAGCTCTTTCAAAAGAAGGAACTATATCATCTATAAATGGTACTTCATCTTCTATTGTAGGTGATAAGAATATCATTTTTTCTTTAGCTCTTGTTACTGCGACATATAATAATCTTATACGTTCTGATATTTCTTCTTTTTTTGTATTTACTTTTAATAATGTTTTTAGAATAGTATCTTTATAATACTTATCTACTTTAGGTAATATTAGACCATATTTATTATCATAGATTATCTTTTCTTTTAATTCATTAGTATTAAATTTATCTTGGAATCCTGCAAAATAACAGATTGGGAATTCTAATCCTTTAGATTTATGAATAGTCATTATCTTACAACTATTTGATACATTACTATTAACATTAAATTTTAAATCATATTCATTATCAAATATATTGTCTAAGTAATCTACAAAATCATAGATAGTTTTACCTGTTTCTTCATATGATTTAGTTAAGTTATAGAAGTATTCTATTCTTACTCTGAAGGCTTTAACGTTTCCTATACTTAATAGTTTTTCTTCATAGTTAAATTCATCTAAGACATAGTTTACGAATTCAGATGTAGACATTATATCCATATTCTTTACTAATTCACTACATTTAATAAATAGTTCTGAATTATAGAAATTATTATTTACAAAGTAATCAAATATTTCTTCATCACTTATCTTATATAGGTAACTACGTGATACTGAAGTAAAACTATATTTAAAGTCTGTTTCATAATCTTTATTCTTTATACATATTAGTAATTTAAATAGATTTCTTAATACTAAGACATCTTGATCTTTACGAAGAGATTCTTCTTTTAATATATTTAGAGGTATTCCTAAATACTCAAATATCTTTTTATATAAATCAAAGTTTTTACTTCTATCTAGTAATATTACAAAGTCAGAGTATTCTATATCTCTTAATATTCCTTCATCTTTATCAAATACTTGATATTTATTATTTACTTTATTTAGAATATCTTTACCAATAATAAATGCTTCTTGTTCATCACGAGTTATATTACTTTTTTTATCTAAATCATATGTTAATAGTTCAAAGTTATAATTTTGATTAGTTGAACCTTTTTCTTCATATGCTGTATTTCCAAATACCATTCTATGAGATGCTTTATAGTCTGCTCCTCCTATATCATCATCCATAAATAGATCGAATAATAGATTTATATTATCAAGTACTTCTCTTCTAGATCTAAAGTTCTTTAATAAATCTATCTTCATACCGGCATCTGTATCTCTATATGAATCATATTTATTTTTAAATATATATGGATTAGCATTTCTAAATCTATAGATAGATTGTTTTATATCTCCTACCATATAGACATTATTATGAGCAATTAGATTAATAAATGTTTCTTGAGTATCTGATGTATCTTGATACTCATCTACTAATATTTCATTAAAACTATTAGATAATTCTTCTCTAATATCATCATTTTCTTTAACTACTTTGATTGCAAGTCTGGCGATATCATTAAAGTTAAATTGTTCTGTTTCAAACTTATATGCTTCTAATCTCTTATCTAATTCTTTTATAATCTCTATTATTACTTTAGAGTTATTAATAGTAGATAGAACTTCTTCTTTCATTTCATCTATACTTGTATATGTTGCGTAAGACTTTATTTCTTTAATTAGATCAGAGATTACTCCTTTTATTCTTTTACCTTCTTCTGGAGAATTTTTAGGTACCATAGGTAGTTTTATATCTAAAGAGGTAATTACGTCGTTATAATTTTTTGCATTAATTAATTTATTAATAGAATCTTCAACTTTAGATATATAATCTCCATCGAAATAATCATTTAAATCTATTAATTGTTTCTTTATTATCTCTATTCTTTCAAATATTAAGTTTAAATATTCTTCTATATAACTATCTATTTTATTATTAGTTAATTCTATATTAAAGAAGTTATTTAAATATTCTGTTTTATCATATTTTAATTCTATTTTCTTATATACATTATCAATATATCCTAATAATTCTTTATCATCTTTTAAACAAAAGTCTTCTATTAACTGAGTAAATTCTTTAGTTGGATTTTCATAGTACTCATTCATTATACTTTCTAGTATTTCTTTTTTCTTTAGAGATATTATTACTTCATCTGTTATACCTATATTATTAGTTATATTTAATCTTGTATGATATTTTTTTACTATAGATAAAGAGAATGAATCGAATGTAGTTATATAAGCTCCATCTATTAAGTTAGCTTCTTCTTTTAGAGATTCTTCTTTTTTTATTTTCTTTCTTATACGTTCTTTCATCTCTGCAGCTGCTGCATTAGTAAATGTAAGTACTAATAGTTCATTAATGTGTACTCCTTGCATTAGTTTTCTTAGTACTCTTTCACTTAATACTGCAGTTTTACCTGAACCTGCTCCTGCAGATACAATTATATTTTTACCATCTTCATTTATGGCAAGTAATTGTTCTGGAGACCAATGCATTTTACCCATTATTCTTCACCCCCTAAGAATGATAAGTCTTCTACTTTAGATAAGTATCTTAAGTCTTTCTCTTTCATAAAGCAGATATCCTTAAAACTACAGAATTCACATGATTCATTCTTACCATTATATACTACCGGATTAATATTAAATTTAGCATCTAATATCTTATCAGTAGTTTTATCTATATAATTCTTTGTATACTCTACCATTCCATTTAAGATATCTTCATTAATTATTTTAGTATATGGACCAAATCCTTTTTCATCACTATACTTCATACTCTTTATATATTCACTATTTTCATATGTTGAATCAAATCTTTCTATTACTGATACATCTTCTGTAGAATATCCTTGTAGCTTTAATCTATCTTTAGTTTGTTTTAGATAATCTTCCATATTAGTACATGTAGGATAATTAAATAAGATATTTTGATAATAGATACCTGTGAATACTGGTTTAGTAAAGATATTAGAATATTTAATTAGATATAAATACACGGGTAATTGCATATGTAGACCATATTTCATAGATTCTATATTTGTATCTATATATCCTGTTTTATAATCTATTACTGAGTAATATATTTCATTCATCTTTTCTAAATACATTATCTTATCTACAAAACCTTTAAATACTACACTTATCTTTTTATTATCTAATGGTACTTCTAATTTCTTTTCTAAGTATTCATTATCATAACCAGTAAGTAGTTGTTGTTTCTTTAAAGATTCTATTAACTCTTTTAAATCTTTCTTTATTTTTACAAGTAATAATCTTTCTTTAAATGATATTTCTCTATTTTCTAAGTATTTATTAAATTCTTGTTCATAATCAAAGTTTGTTCTTTTATAAATAGATAATATTCTATGATATAGACTACCTAAGAAAGCTGGGAATTTTTCTTCATAGTCTTCTAATCTTAAAACATTTTGGACATAATATTTAAATCCACATTCAGAATAATTATCCATTGATGAATAAGATATATTTAGTGGTTGTTTAATACTATTTAGATATATATTATTCTTTATACCAGTAAACTTATTAGAATATGAATTATATCCTATATCATAATGATTATTTAATACTTTTAGAGTATCATCTACTGATGAATACTTATAATAATCATCTAATTTTTCTCCTAAACGTAGTTTATTATATAGATTAGAATATTCTAATGTATCTATTTCTTGTTTTATAACATTTAAATTATAGTCAGATATTAAACTAGATGGATAGAAACTACTAAAAGGACTTTTTAATTTATATGATATATATAAATTCTTTATATTAGATAAGATATATACTAGAGATAATTTATTTCTTTTATTTAATTCATTAGTAGTATATAGATTTATTTCTTCTTTTTCTTTATCAGTTATAAATTCTATATCTTTAATACCTTTAGGTAATATATCTTGATTAAATCCTAAGACAAAGACATATTCATCATCTTTAAATGTACATTTAGTTATATCTTTTACTCTTACTGCGTTAGCTAATATATCTGATGGTATAGTTGTGTTTTTTAATTTATTTATAAGTATCTTTTTATATGATGGAGAATCTACATTTAATCTAGATAAACTACTTAAGACATTAACTAATTTTCTAGTAATTTTTATATTATCTGTATTTTCTAAATCTAATTCGTTAGTATTTAAATAATCTTGTACTACTTTAGTTGAATATATAGAATAATTCATATCTAGATTTATTGGGATATTATAATATTTAAATAATCTATCTATTGTATATAAGTAATCATTAGATATATTAGATAGATATATTTTATTTATATCTATACCATTATTTAATAATTCTATTACTTTTAAGCAGACATTATTTACTTCATCCTCTAATGTTTCACATTCTACTACATCTATATTTAAATCTACTTTAGGTATATCTACTTTATAATTAAGAGCTTCTTCTTCATATTTGTCTAAATCATAATAATTTAATACTTTAATATTTTTATCTTTTATATATTCTTTAAAAGCATTATTTTCTACTAATAGATTATTTTCTAGTAGTTCTTTTTTTATTTCTTTTAGGAAGTTTAATTTTTTTACTTTGTAGTCTTTATCTATATCTATAACATATAAGTATTTTAAATATACTTTACATACATCTAAATTATAATTATATTTATCCATTAGATATTGTATTGCGGTTTCATCATAAGAAAAATAATAATTATTTATAAATTCTTTTTTATTCATAAATTTAATATTATGTAAATTATCTATTTTTGAATAGCCATCTAGGATATTCATTTTCTCATCATTAGGACAAATTATTACTTGATTATTCATATATATCACCTTTAGTTATTATATCATAACAAAGAAAAAGTTCATATTTCTATGAACTTTTTTAATCTGGACAATTTCCTGGGTTTTTATACCAACTTGATTGGATACCCCACCATGTGACACTATGATCTTTTTGACCACTACAGTTACCGGCATTATCACAGGCATAATATCTTACTGTACCTCCATGACCATCTGTTGGGTCACATCCAAATGAGATTGACCAACCTGTTGTCCATGCCCAGTCTTTATATTCACGTCTACCACAACCTGCTGGAGCTGATGAATAATACCAATAATTCAAATTCATATCTCCACTTACTCCACTTGTGTCATCTGTTGCATAAGTAATTATACCAGCCCAGAATTTTTTACTTCCATTTGATGACATGTATCCTAAATCCATTGCTTCATATAAATCCCATCTACATCTAGAAGTATTAGCATAATATCCTCTAGCCCATGTATTAGGAGCTGTTTTATCTACTTTAAGTTTTAGATATAAGCTATCACTTACATTTCCGGCATTATCTATTGTTCTGAAGTATGTATAGTTCTTTCCATCACCTTCGTATGTCCATGAAGCTACGTTACCTTCATAATTCCAATTGACATTATCTGAACTCCATTCAGTATGATTTATTCCACTTCCACCTGTATCGTTAGGATATAATTCTCTTTTGATTCTCTTTGTAGACCATTCACCTGAATTGTATCCACCTACCCATTCGCCTCTACTATTTACTTTATAAATACTATAGCCAATTGTTGGTTTATCTTTATCTACATATACATTAATATTACATGTTGTACTGTTTCCAGCGCCATCTTTTAATGTAATTGTATCTTTTTCTTTAGATGTATTATATGTATGATCATATGCAGGACATCCTGATTCTCCACCATCTGTACATGCGACTGTTATACGTCTATTATCTTTTGTCCATGTAGTTGATTCTCCTGATGTTGCACCACAAGATGGTTTAGATTTATCTATGTATACATTTACTGGACAGTTTGTAGTCCATCCTACTTTATCTTCTATTGTGACATTAGTTGTTTTCATATCAGAACTAAATGTTTTTGGAATAGAATTATTTTTACATCCTGATTCATCATCTTTACAATTAATAGTTATATTTCTATTTTGATTTGTCCATGTAGTTGATTCACCTGTATTACCATTACATTTAGGTGGTGTTTTATCTACATAAGCATTAACAGTACATGTTTGTGTATTACCTGCGTTATCTTTTATTTCAATTGAACCTACTTTAGTAGATGTATTAAAGTTCTTAGAATATTTAGCTTGAACACATTGACTATGACTATCACTACATGCGACAGAGATATTTCTATCTGATGCAGTCCAGTTAGTTGATTGATTTTCAATAGCACCACAAGATGGTTTAGTTTTATCTACATAAGTATTTACTGTTTTAGTTAATTTATTACCAGCATTATCTTCTACTGAATAATCCTTTGTTTTTAATGTAGATGAGATTGTATCACTAAATGGTGATGTCTTACATCCACTTACAGCATCTGTACAACCAATATTAATGATTCTATTAGTATTTATCCATGTAGTTGAATCTCCAGATACTGGCATATTTGGTAATGCTCTATCTAGAGGAGCTGTTACTTTAATTGTAGATTGATGGTTAAATTGATCGGTAATCACTATTTCTCCATATCTATATCCATCATATTCAATCTTTTCTTTTGATTTACCTGAAGCATTATGTGGACTTAATATTTGTGAAGTTTGAGTAATTGTATTTATATTTGGATTAGTTTTTTGTAATCCTATAGCATTCCATTTCCACTCAATCTTAGATACTTCACTTATATCAGAATAATCTAATTCTAAATATACTCCATTTGGCCATTTAGCCTTATTCATCCATCCATTTACTGTATCTCCATTTATTGTAAGACTCTTATTTGGAGATGTCTTAGTATTTGATATTTGATTCATTACTGAACCAGTTGGAGCTATTTCTCCAGCTTTCTTCTTATAAGCTTTTAATGTTACTACTGGAGGATAGTTATCTATATATACATTAACATTACAGTTTGTAGAGTTTCCTGCTTTATCTTCAATCTTAATCTTACCTACTTTTACATCACCTTTAAATTCATAAGTATAATTTTCTCTAGTACATCCTGTACCTGTTCCATCTGAACAAGCTACTGTTACTGTTCTAGTACCTGTCTTCCATGTAGTTGAATCACCTGTGATTGCCCCACAAGTTGGTGCTTCTGTATCTGTATATACTTTTGTAAATGATTTAGTTTTTGTTAAACCATGAACATTTGTTGCTGTTACTGTTATTTTAATCTTACCAGGAACATATTCTTTTAAAGATACTGTTTTATTTATTTCATATGTCTTTTTAACATTGAAGACATCTGAGGAGTAAATTAATTTACCCTCTTTATACATTGAATATTGATAAGATACAATTCCTTTTTGAATTCTGTCATCTCCACCATTACTATCTGTTATAGTTATTGTAGCTTTGGAATTATTAACGACATTTGTATCTGTATTAAATGCAGTAGATATATTTATGGAACTAGTTAATGCATTCATATCTGTAGTATAGTTTGGACATTTTAAGTATGCAGTATAGTATATTTCATTTTCATACTTGAAAGCTTTTACATAACTTTCTGCCCCACTACATGTTTCTTTTTTATAGTCTACTACTTTATCAATGTATTTATTTGATAATAGGGTCTCTAGTTTTATTGTTTTAGTTTGACCACTTACTTTTGGTTGTTGTTTCTGATTATTCTTTAAGAAACTTTGAGCAGCCATTACCATACTCTCTTCTTGAGACTTATAATATCTTTCTTTGGCTTTAGCAATTATTCCTTGTACTGCAGTTACTGAAATAATAGATAATATACCTAATATTACTATTACTGCTAATAACTCAACCATAGTGAATGCTTTTTTATTAATTTTCTTCATTTTAATCACATCCTTACTAATCATAAATCAAGTGATTTTAAATTATTATTTTTTATTTCTTTATCTATGTATTCTTTTATTCTTTGTTCTCTTGTTTCTTCTAGTTCTACTACTTCTTTATTACTATAGTTAACACCTTGTAACATATTTAGATAACTAGCTATAGAAGAATCAGTCATGTCTTTATCTTCGTATACATAGATATTTACTCCACTATAGTTATCTTTATTTTCATATATAGATAAGTAATTATTAAGTATTTTCATACCTATTACTTTAGCTTTATATTGATTAATTTCTTCATCTTCAACATTTAACTTTTCTATTAATTGTTTTTGTATTTCTTTTAAATCTAGCATGTATTCTAATTGGTAGTATCCTCTTACTACTCCTGTATATACTTTTGCACCATTATCTTTAAAAGTATTATCATTCATTATAAACTGAAAGTTTTCTTTAATCTTTTTTTCTACATTACTAGCATACTTATTTTGTTGTTTTACATAAGTATCTAGCTTATTATCTTTAATTGCTTGATCATTTGGTTTTTCTCTCATATAGCAATCTGGACCAGTCATCAAATAATTACCATCTATTTTATCTACATTAATATATTTTGATAGTGATTCTTTACTAGAACCATTTATTACTAATTGATTAATTTTATTTAATTTCTTTTCTACTGCACTGCTTTTTGATGATTTTACAATTATTAGTATTAGTGATGCTATTAATAAAATTGCTGCTGTTACTACTAATATAATAATTAATATTTTATTAATTTTATTTTTATTTTCTCTTTTCTTTTTCATAAACTACTCCTTGAACTGTAATGTTTCAATATTTACACTATTATTATTTTTAGCTTCTACTATATATTCTTGTAGTCTTTTATTTTTCTTAATAACATCTTCTTCAATAATCTCTTCATTATGATAATTAATTCCTTGAAGCATATTTATATACGATATAATTGATTGTTTAGTTTTATCTTTGTCATCTTTATAGTCATATAGAATAGCTAAGCAATTTTCATCTTTATTTACATAGTAATCTAGATGACTATCTAATATCTTTAATGCAAGTACTTTAGATTTATAATTATTTAGAGTATTGTTTTCTAATGATGAGGCAAGTAATACTTTCTTTTGTAATTCTTGTAGATCTTCTAAGTAAGTTATTTGATAATAAGATTTTAATAATACTTTATAAACTTTACTGTTATCTTCTTCTTTAATATCTTGTACTGTTGCGTTAAAATTACTTTTAATCTTATTTTCTACATTTTTAACTAGTTTATTTTGTTCTTCTATATATGCATCTATATTTTCATTGTTTATTTCACTTTTATCTGGATATAGAGCCATATAAGAATCTGGTCCAGTTAATAGTATTCTTGAATCTATTTCATCAATTCCTGTTAATGCAATTATTTCTTCTTTTGTACCGCCATTAATTAATAAAGTATTTAATTCTTCTATCATTTCTTTTGTTTCTTTAGTATTATCTTTTGAATCAAATTTTATTACATTACATAGTATTATTCCTAAGAATATTACAATTAAAATGCTTATTATTATTTCTAATATTAATCTAATCTTACCTTTATTCATATTCTCACCTATTCTATTCCATTATACAAAATATATTATAGATATTCAATTATAAACAACAAAAAAAAGAAGCTTATTCAGCTTCTTTAGTATTAACTTCTACTACTTTTTTACCTTTGTAGTTTCCACATTTAGTACATACTCTATGTGGTTTAATTACTTCACCGCAACTTGGACATTTAGTCATTCCAGGAACTTCCATAGCATTATGAGCTCTTCTCATTCTTTTTCTTGTTTTAGAAACTTTACGAAATGGAACTGCGAACATTTGAATATTTAACTTCATCATTTTTATCACTCCTTTTCTTGATTCTTTAATAAATCTTTGAATGGATTGTTGGTATTGGTAAGCTCATCTTCACTTACTAATTTCCACCCATCCCCTTTAAATTGATTAAGGTCTTTAACCTTAGTAAACTGTAAGGGGACCTCTAGTACAATATTCTCCCACAAAAACTCGAATATATCAAGTGTATTTTCGCTTTTTTTGCAATTTTCATCAACAAAATCATCATATTCTATGGAAATTTCATAGTCTACTGGTTCTAATGTGATAGAATCTTCTACTACAACTATTCCTTTTATATTACACTTTATATATTCACTTTCTTCAAGGTCCTCTTGCAAAGCAAGTGTTATTTTACCACTAACTTCAATATTTTTCAATTCTAAAATATCTGAAAACTCATAATAATCATTTGGTATATCATATTTACCAGTAATATCTATTTCTTTTTCTACATGGGTATAAAGTTTTCTTAAATCAATATCCATTATTCTTCTACCACCTTAAGTGTTCCATGATAATGTAGATTACTACCTGATGGTTGAGTTACATCTCTATCTACCCATACTCTTACTGAATAATCTTTTTCTTCTAGTGCTTTTGTTTTTACTGTTAGTAATTCTTGTTCTTCTAATTCTTTTGCTGTAAATATTTTATTATCTTTTCCTTCTTCTTTAATAGAAACCTTTACTGATTCTTTATTTATCAAGTATTCACCACAATCATCTGCTTCTATTAAATCCTCGTTATCTACTAGATATATCTTATATTCTACTGGTTCTGTTAAATTGTTTTTTACTGTGAAAGTATATGCTTTAGATGATAATCCAACTGATTCAGTTACTGGAACAACTTTAGTTAAAGATATATTTGCTCCATTCTTTTCGTGAAATACTATGTCTAAAGATTCTGAATTATAGTCTACATTACTTTCATTTTTATATTTAAAATATATAATTCTAGTTGATATTACAGCTAATAATAATATTAATGTAATTATGACTACGTTTTTTATAAGTTCTTTTTTTCTATTATAGTACATGAACTCACCTCTAGTAAATTTTATCTTTTTACAGTTTTATTGTCAATTAAATTGACGGTATTTGTATTTTACTTGTCACTTTTAGATATAGCCATTTCTACTAGTTTAATAATAGCTTCTCTTGTAGTAGCACTAACTATAAATTTTGCTAAATGGCAGAATGTTGCTCCTTCTACTCCTGTAATTTCTGCTAATTCTTTACCATGTCCAGCCCATTCTTCTGGAAATTCTACTCTATATACGCGATCTTCTGAAGAATTAAATATAGTTTTTGCAGAATATCCTCCTCTATTTGATGGAAATACTACGAAATATATTTGCTTATTAGTATCTAGTGTATAAATAGACTCTTCATATGGCATAAATTTATCTAATTCTAGATAATGTTTTTCTATGGCCTCTGGAATTTTTGCTTCTAGTATTTTCTTTGCTTTTACTCTACCTACTATGCTTAATACTTCTTCTTCAAATATTTTAATTGCTACATCTACAGCTTTTAAGAATTGAGTACTTTCTTTTTCATCGCTTTCAAAGCTTGGATTAAATAATTTAATTACATCACATAGATTTCTCATCTTATACGTAGATTCTACTTTTTGGAATATTCCATTATCTATGGCATCTATTCCTTCTATAAAGTCTTTATCTAAATATTCAAATACTTCATCTACATGTTCAATATTTCTTTTTTTTAAGAAGTCTTTACCAAATTCTTTCCATAATAGTCCTAATGAACAATAAGGTATACCATTTTCTCTTACTTCTCTTCCTTCTTGATGATGATCAAATTTACCTCTACCTACATCATAGATAATTACATCAGGATAATTATCAGGATTAACTTCAGGTGTTCTAAATAAATCAATATCACCTTTATATAAACTTAAGAATGCTGTTGCGAAAACCTCATCTGCGTGCATTGTTCCACTATGAGTTATATATTTAGCATCTTCTATTTTATCTACTATTCTTATCATAGATTACCTCTTTTCTAACTTACGTAATTTGAGAATGTATCAAGAGATGTATTCTTTAATATTTGATATCTCGGTACATGCCACTTATCTTGATTTCTATTTGCTTTGTATCCTCCACCAATAAATGCTAATTCAAATCCAGCTTGTTTTACTAATTCTATTGTTCTATCATCATAGGCATAGAATGGAAAACAGAAAGCTTTTTTAGAACCTATTATATCAATAGATTTTTTTAAATCAACTAATACTTCATCATTTGTTTGGCATAGCATTCTAGCACCTCTAGTAACTCCTTGACACCAACCTTCATTATGCATGTCATTAGTATGTGATTCTATTTCTAAATATTTTGAACCAGTATAATTACTTATATCCCACCATCCTGTAATTAGGAATAGTGTTGCATGCATTTTGTATTCTTCTAGTATTGGAACTAGATAATTACCATTTTGTTTACCAGTACCCATACCACCATCATCTATCGTTATTAATACTGATTTAGCTGGCACATCAATTCTTCCATACATATAATCTCTAAACTCTGTCATTGTAAGAGTTTTATAACCATTATCTCTTAAATAATTTAATTGAGTCTTAAAATTATTTATATCTATACAGTTATTTCCTCCACTACAAGATTCTACTGCTGAATTATAGAAGAAATGATAATTTAATACGGCTACTCCTGCACGTGTTGGAGTAACTGGTTTAGCTACTACATTAACTACTCTTTTAGTTGTAGCTTCGTTGTTAGATGAATCAACTACTTTATAATTTACTTCATAAGTACCAATAGTATTTATATCAATATTATTAGTTACTTCTACTTTATCAGTAATATCTCCATCATAATTATCTTCTGCTTTATATCCAGGATCTACATATTCATTGCCTTGTTGGATATCTATACTCTCTCCTACTAAAGTAATAACTGGATTAGTTTTATCTATTACTTTAACTACTCTACTTACTTTTTTAGTTATCTTTTTATATTTAATAATATAAGTAATTGTATAATCACCTATTTTTTTAGTATTTACTTTACCTGTAGTTTTAATATTACTTATTTTTTTATTATCATATGTAGCTTTAATTCCACTATCTTTATAAGCTGATAATACATCTATAGTTACTTCTTTTTTACCATTTAATTTAGTTTTTAGTTTAGAATTAACTCCATGTATATTTATATATAATATAGTACTAGTAATAGCTATAACAATTATTAATACTAGTAATATTAAGCCAATCTTTTTTATTTTTATTCTTTTTTTCATGTTTCTCACCAGCTTCATTATAACATAAAAAACACCATTACTGGTGTTTTCTTTTCTTATTAATTACTTTTATTCCTAAGAAAAAATCTGTTATAAATAGTAATATAAATATAGATGGCATTATTATAGTCAAAGCGTTTGTTTTTTCTTTTACTCCTGTTGTAGTAATTGCATCTGATTTAGTATCTTCTACTATATTTTCTTCTTCTACTTCGTCTTCTTCAATTCTATTTAGTTTTATCGTATATTCTTTCGTTTCTGCACCTTTAGTAACAACTATTTTTATACTCTCTTTATTCTCTATGTTAATAGTACCTGATCCTTCTACTTTTATATCATTTCCCTCTACTTTTATATTTAAAGTAGTAGTCTTACTATCTATATTAATTGTATATTCATAAGTTTTAGAATCAAAATCTATTTTATATCCTTCTATTTCAAACTTACTTATAACAATTTCTTCTTTTTTATCTTCTTTTATCTCTTCTTTTTTAATTTCCTCTTTCTTAGTTTCGGGAATAGTAGTAGATGGTTGGGTATTATTATTTGAATTATTATCATTATTTGTAGGTGGTTGGGTTACTACTATTGTGACAGATGGTGTTGTAGTGGTGGCATTAGGAAGAGATGCCATATATGTTTGCATTGGATCTAATTGATTATTTGTATCTAGTACTGGAACTAAATCTGCTTGATCTAGTAATTGAACTGTTGCAGTAATTGTATAGTTACCAGCTTGTGTTGGAGTAAAAGTAAATGTTTTTTCTGTTGTCTTATTTGTTAAATCATTAACATCTAATGACATAACATTATTTTCAGTATTACTTATTCCTCCACTAAATTGATATCCCCACGCAAGAGAATTCATTGTTAAAGTTAGTGTACATGATTCTCCTACTTGTATTTGATTTTTATCTGTAGTTAGTGTTGCTGAAGAGGCATTTACTTTAGGAGTAATAATTACTATTATTAAAATTATTAATATTAATAAATATTTTACCCTTTTCATACTCTTCACCTATTATAAGTATAACAAAAAAAATAGATTTATAAAATAAATCTATTTATTGTTTAATAGTAGTCCTATTTGTTCAGCTACTTTTATTCCATCTGTAGCGGCAGAAGTAATACCTCCTGCATAACCAGCACCTTCTCCACATGGATAAATACCTTTTATATTAGATTCTAATGAATCATTTCTAATTATTTTTACCGGAGAAGATGTACGTGACTCTACTCCTAATAGTAAAGTATCATCTCTATCATATCCTTTTATTTTTTTACCAAATTCAGGTAAAGCTTCTTTTAAAGCTTCATTTATATAATCTGGAAATAAATCATTTAGATTAGATAAAGTAATATTACCTTTAGTTATAGGTTCTACATTACCTATATCTGTACTTATTTGATTATTTTTATAATCTATATATTTTTGAGTTGGTATATTACCTTTACCTAATACATAAGCTTTTTCTTCTAATATTCTTTGAAATTCTAATCCATCTAATGGATTATTACCAAAATCTCTAGGATTTACTGTTACTATTATGGCACTATTAGCTGTTGATGTTTCTCTTTTATAATTACTCATACCATTTACTACTAATCTATTTTCTTCAGATGAAGCATTTACTACATATCCTCCAGGACACATACAAAAGGAATATACTCCTCTACCTTTAGTAGTTGTGTATGTTAATTTATATGAAGCAGGTGTTAAATACTTAGATTCTTCTACTCCATATTGACTCTTATTAATCATTTTTTGATTATGTATTACTCTTACTCCTACAGCAAATGGTTTACTTGTCATCTCTACTTTCTTAGATAACATTTCAAATGTATCTCTTGCGGAATGACCAATTGCGAGTACTAATATATTACATGGAATTGTTTCTATATTATTTAAAACAATACTATCTACTTTATTATTTTTTATATTTATATTAGTAAGAGTTGTATTATATCTAAATTCTCCGCCTAAAGAGATAATCTTTTCTCTTAGATTTTTTACAACATCTCTTAATATATCTGTACCTATATGTGGTTTAGCATCATATAAAATATCAGTACTTGCTCCACAAGATACAAATGTTTCTAGTACATGTTTAATTCTATGTTCACGATCTTTTATTGAAGTATTTAATTTGCCATCTGAGAAAGTACCTGCTCCACCTTCTCCAAATTGGACATTGGAATTTTTATTTAACTTATTACTCTTCCAAAATTCCTCTACTGTTTTTATTCTATCTTCTACTTTTTCTCCACGTTCTATTATTATTGGTTTTATTCCGTGAGTTACTAAAGTATAGGCACAAAATAATCCAGCAGGACCTGCTCCTACAATTACAGGTCTTTCATTAGTATTAATTACTCCTTCAAAGACATATTTATATTCTTCATTAGGAGTTATAAAAATATCATTTGATTTATTCTTACTTAATACTTTATTTTCATCTTTTACTTCTACATCAAACTCATAGACAAACAATAAATTATTTTTATCTCTGGCATCGATAGATTTTTTTACTATTTTTATATTATTAATATCATTAACATTTACTTTTAATATTTTAGATATTTTAGTTTTATAATCATTAGCTTCTATTGGTAATTTAACTTGTCTTACTCTAAGCATGTAAATCACCTCTAGCACTTTTACCAGCAATTAGTCCACTTCTCCAGGCAATACCTAAGTTATAGCCACCACATTCACCAGTAATATCTAATAATTCTCCAGTTACATATAAATTATTTATTAATTTAGATTCCATAGTATGAAGATTTATTTCTTCTATTGATATTCCTCCAGAAGATGTTTGAGCTTCATTAAAAGATTTAGTAGATTCTACTTCTACTTTGAATTTATAAATAGTATTTAATAAACTTATTTTTTTATCATTACTTAAATCATTATATTTATCTATACTTTTTATATTATTAATATTTAATATAATATCTACTAATTTATTATTTAATATACTATCTAATACTCTTTTTATATTTCTATTAGTAGATAACAATCCTATTAATCTATCTTCATTTATTTCGGGTAAGAAATTAATTAATACTTCTTCTAATTTATTATTATCTAATCCTCTACCTATTTCATTAGATAAATTAAATATACATATACCACTAATACCATATTCAGTTAGTTGTATTTCTCCTACTTGTTTTTTTATTTCTTTATTATCTTCTAATAAAGTTACTTCTACATCACTTCTTACACCTTTCCAGTCTTTTAAAAAACTATACTTTTTAGTATTTAATTGGACTAGTGATGGAAGTGGTTTAATTATAGTATGGCCAAATTCTTTTAAGAAATTATATCCCATACCATCACTTCCTGTTTTAGGAGAAGCAAATGACCCGGTAGAAATAATTATCTTATCGAATTCTAATTCATTATTAATTATAAATTTATTATTTTTTAATTCTATTTTTTCTACTAAATAGTTATTTTTTATCTTTATATTTTTATTAATACATTCATCTACTAATGTATTTCTAATAGATATAGCCTGATTAGATATAGGATAATAGTAACCATTTCTTATTTTAGGTACTATTCCTATACTATTAAAGAAGTCTAATACTTCTTTTTCTGTCTTTTCATTTATTAGTTCTTTTATTAATTCATTTTTATTTGATTCATAGTGTGATAAATCTTGATTAGTATTCCAGTAGTTACATCTACCATTACCTGTTGCGAGTATCTTTTTACCACATTCACTATTTCTTTCTAAGATAATTACTTCATTATCTTTACTCTTAGCAAATATAGCTGCGATAAGGCCAGATGCTCCTCCACCAATTATTCCTATTTTCATCTTTATCACTTCCTTATGTGATTATATCATTTTTTTCTATAAACTAATAACTCATCCGGTGTACTAGCTAAATACCATGAGGCAGGAGAATTTTCTCTTATTCTTAATTCTATATCTTCTCTACCTCTTATTTGGAATGTATGTGCATCACTGAATTTTTTTTCAGTTTTTTCTATATCATTTATTTTTCTAGTTGCGGACATATAGTTTGGTCCATATAAATACGCTATTAGAATTGCTCCTCCAGCATTTATATTATCTTTTAATCTATTATATAATTTGTAAGTCTCATCTACATCATTGTAGTCTGCAATATTAGATAAAAAGATATTATCATAATTTCTTTTTAATTTATATTTATAGATATTTGCAGTTATAAACTTAGGTTTTAATTTTTTAATAGTTTTCTTTATCTTATGATAAGATTCTTCATCTTGAAGATAATTATTTAATTCTTTTAATTCATATGTGAATGGTACATCTGGTGTAAATAATTTCTTTATTTGTTTTGGTTCAAAATTAGTAACTATTTCTTTCCAGAAATGTTTAGATTCTGGATCCTCAATATGTTCTATTATCTTATTAAATGTTTTCTTATTAAAAGATTTTCTATTTCTTATAACTGTTCCTTCCATAGACATAAATTTAAAGAATTGTTTATAACTTAGTCTTTCGATAGCAGCTTTCTTTAAATAGAAAAATTCTTTTGTAAATTTATTAATATCTATAAGTGTTATATCCTTACAACCTAAAAAGTGGGCATTTAAGACTTGATCAGAAGATGAACCTACTGTTAGTAAGGATTTACCTTTTAGATTAAATCTATCTATGTACCCATTAATATTTTCCGTAGTAAAACAATATAGTCTATTAAAAGTAGCTATATTCGATGTATCTAATATTTCTTTTTTTGCTAAAGCGATTCTTTCTTCTATTGTACTCATAAATAACCCCTCAAAACTGGTCATATTATATCATATTTATTGTAATTTGTCGAGTTTTATATATTTCTAGATATATTTAATATTATACCAATCTGTACCATACTAATTAATAGAGATGATCCTCCATAAGAAAGAAATGGTAATGTTACTCCTGTTACTGGTATTAAACCTACTACTACACATAGATTTAATATAGCTTGTATTATTATTTGGAAGGTTAATCCAAACGCTAAGTATTTACCAAAATGATCAAGACTATTACTTGATATTTTTATTCCTCTATATAGAATAATTATAAATAAAGATACTACTATAAATGAACCTAATACTCCAAATTCTTCGGATATTATAGAAAAAATAAAATCTGTTTGTGGTTCTGGTAGATAGAAATGTTTTTGTATAGAGTTTAAATAACCCGTACCGAATAATCCCTTAGGTCCTATAGCGTATAGACTTTGTATTATTTGGAATCCTGTACCTAATGGATCATTCCATGGATTTATAAATGACGTAATTCTATTTAATCTATATGGAGCAATTAATATTAGTATTATTACTCCTACTACTCCTATTATACCTGATATTATAAAGAATTTTATATCTATACCAGCTATAAATAATAAAGATATTATTGAGACTACTAGTATTAGTCCTGTACCTAAGTCTGGTTGTAACATTATTAAGCCAAATATAAATAAAGTTATAAATAATATAGGAAATACTCCTTTAATATAACTTTTTATATATGAAGAACTATTTGTAAGATATTTAGATGTAAATATTATAAGACCTAATTTAGCTGCTTCTGATGGTTGTATTCCAAATGGTCCTATACCAAACCAACTTCTACTACCATTTCGTATTTTACCTACTCCTGGAATTAATACTAATATTAATAAGATTATACATACTAATAATATTTTATTTGAGTATTTATAATATAAATTATAATCTATTTTAGAAGTAATAAATAATACTAGTAAACCTATTAATAGAAATATAGATTGGTACTTTAGATAATGAAAGCTATCATTAAATTTATAATCTGCCCAAATAGATGATGATGAATATATCATCATAAGACCAAAGATAGATAATATAAGTACTGATATTAATAATACTATATCTGTTTTTTTATTCATATAAACACCTATTTAAGTATATTAATTATATATAAATATATTCTTATATGGTATAATATGCTCTTGTGGAGGTACTTTTATGAAGAGTTTATACGTTAATAAGAAAAATATATTTAATCTTTCTAATATAGGTATTACTCTATGTACTATATGTTGTTTAACTACAGGTATTATTGCCTATAAAAATAGTAAGCCTAAATCTATTGATTTAGATACTCCTATTAGAGGTTGTGATATATCTAGTCATCAAGTTTATACTAATTGGGATGAAATGGATAAGAATTATGACTTTGTGATTATTAAAGCTACTAGTGGTAATGAAGTAGATGAAAAGTTTATTGAGAATTATAATAATGCGAAGAAACATAATATGGATATAGGTATATATACTTATAATGTTATGAGTACTGTTAATACTAATAATATGGATGAGTTTATTGATGGTACTAATAAGAGATTAGATATATTAATTGATAATTTAAAAGATAAGAAAATTAATTATCCAGTATATTTAGATATAGAATTTTCTAAGACTCCTATTAATGAAGCTTTACCTTATGAATATGCGAATAAGTTAATAGATATATTCTATGATAAGATGACTAATAATGGTTATAAAGCTGGTTTATATACTAATATGAATACTTATAATTATTTAAAAGATAATGTAGATAACTTAGAGAAGTTAGAACTATGGATTGCTGGTGGTAATAATTATGATACTGTTACTACTTTGGAAAAGACTAATAGTGATAATATTAATTATTCTGATAAGATAAAGATGGTTCAAAGTTATCAATATGTTGTTAATGGTGGTGCTGGTGATAGTACTGGTCATTTAGATGTAGATTATTCATATGTAGATTATTATGATGTGGACTTTGATAGTAAGAATGCTTTAATATCTACTGCTTCTTTAGGTTTAGCAGGGTTAATTTTATATAAAAAAAAGCACTAATAATATGAACTGCACCCCTTAGAGTAGACATTAATAAAAAAGCAGTTTGATAAAAGTGAT
>JAUNMV010000004.1:0-19110 GCA_030531695.1 Bacilli bacterium
CTCAAGAGGCTGAAGAGGCGCCCCTGCTAAGGGTGTAGGTCGGGCAACTGGCGCGCGAGTTCAAATCTCGCCTACTCCGCCATATAAGAAATAAAACCTCGAAAGAGGTTTTTCTTTTGCTTTTTTTTAATAAATATGATATAATATGCTTGCTTTTAGGGGTGTTTATATGAAGTTTAATAAATTAATAGATTTATATAATTCAAGTGAGATAGATTTAGCAACTCTTTTACATATGATTGGAAAAGAAGTAGGACAAGATATCTCTTATAATGCTTGTTATTGGTTTAGTGAAGATATAAAGAAAAAGAATAAAAGTATTAAACCAATTACTTTAGCTAACTTAGAAAATACTTTTTGTTTTATCGGCGGTAAAGATACTTTATTTAGTATTTATAGAAAACCTTATAATAAACTTAATAGTAATGAATCTTTACTAAGAACTAGTGTTTTTCCTAATACTGATGAAACCGGTTCTGTTTATGATATACATAATGATCAATATCAATTAGGCTTATATGGTCTTTATGAAAAAGATGATTTACTTTTTAATAAATATAAATATATTACTTTTATAGGTAAACATAAGATTAATTATGAAGCTTATGTAGATAAAAATAAGGGTACTATTATGAAGGTTTTCTATGATAAGTATAGAGATCCAAAAAGTAAATATTTCTATAATTTTACAAAGAAATATAGTGATACTGATGATATATCTTATGCTTCTAGTAAGGTAGCAAAAACATTAGATGAAGATTTTCCAGAGATAAAAGGAGAACTTTATAAACAAACATATGCAGATTTAATTGATCAATATTTTTATGATATTAAATTAATGGATATTAAGAATGAGTATAAAGATTTATTTATAACTAATAAAACTCAGTTTGTAATACCTAGTAAAGATAGTGATGTTGTTAGTGGGTTTTCTATTATTGGTGAAGATGATAAGAATAAAGAAAGTTATATAGCTTTATCTAATCCTAATGTTTCAAATCTTAAGTTATTATGTGTTACAGATTTTGTTAATGGATATAAGCTTAATAAAAATGTATCTAGATATATTACTTCTCAATTTAAAGAGTGGTTTTATGATTTGGATAGAAAGTGCTTAAAAGATGAAGAATTATTATTATCTTCATTAGGTGATAAGATATTAGATATAAATAAAAATATTACAGATGAAATAAATTTATATAGAAAAAAGAATAAGAAAAAAGAAGAAGAGAAAGTTATTGGATCTGCTTTAGGTCTTTCATTAATAACTAAAGATAATACTTATTTCTTTAACTATGGTGATACTAGAATTTATTCTACTTTAGATGATGAGCTATCAAGATTAACTATAGATGATACTAAGGTATGGGATTATTATAAGCAAGGTTATTATACTTATGAAGAGGCTTGTGCTTATCAGAAAAAATCATTACTTACTAATTACATAGGAAATACAGAAACTTACTTACAGTTACCTGAATTATATAGTATAAAAAATGATAAGTATGATAAATTATTCATTTTAAGTGATGGTGTTACTGATAATTTAGAAGAATCTACCATATCTAATATAATTAAAGTTAATGATGGTAGTGATGCTTTAAGTACATTAGTAGCTCATGCTTGTAAGCATCGTAGAAGAAGTGAAAATGCTACAGGTTGTTGCTATATAAAAAAATAAGAGGAATTAAAGATAGGAATAATCCTATCTTTTTTTTGTTTTCTACTTTGAGCTTTTATGTTATACTTTCTTTAGGAGAGTAGATAGAATGGCAAATTATTTAAAAAAGTTCATGACAGATTTTAATAACATAAATGATTACTATAACTTTCTAGTTGATAAAACAAAGAACAAAGAGTATGTTGGAATCACTAATGAGTGGTTAATAGATAATTTTTATATTGTTGTTGAACATAAGACAAATTTTATTCAAAATAAAAAAAGTATTAAAAAACGTTATAAAATGATTAATAACATTTATTATGTCATTAGAGATATTGTTAATAGATATAATTATAATGTTAGTTTGAAAATACTTTCTGAAGAATTAAAGAAATATCAAAAAGATAATGATACATATTTATCTTATTTAGAAATAGAGAGTATAAAAGATGTATTATTATTTATTTATATTGATAAGCTTAGTTTAATCTGTAAAGAAGAATCAAAGAAATTATTAGATAAAGAAAAAATCTTTCAAGTAATGAAAGAAAGACAAGGTAAAGATATTGATTTATCTCATTTTATAAAAGATGACTTTAATGCAGAAAATAATTTTAATTATCTTTTTGAATTAAATAGAGAATTAAAAGATTTAGGTACTAAGAGTAATAAAGTATTTAAGCAATTAAATGAATACTTAGAAAAGAAAAACGTTAGTTTAAAAGAATTAATAAATGATGAATATCAAAGAAAGATTGAAAATGATATTTTGATTTCTAATATTTTTAGTGACTTAAAAGAATTCTTTGAAATCTCTCGTGAAGATTTATTTGAAAAAATAAGTAGAACTGAAAAGATATTAATGGATGATGATATATATGATGCGATGACTCCAGAGTCAAAAGATTTATATCGTGAGAAATTACTAAAGATTGCTAAGAAGAATCATTGTTCAGAAGTTGAATGCTTAGATAAGATGATTGAAAATTCTGATAGTAAAGAATATCATATTGGTTTCCAATTATTTAAGAGACAAAATAGAACACCATATGTTTTCTTATATATTTTGACATTAGTTGTTTGTACGATAGGTATTAGTTTATTCTTATCTAGATTTTTTATTAAACTTAGGGTGTTAGGATTCTTAATCTTATTAATACCTGTAAGTCAATTGTTTATTCAAATATTTAATCAATTTCTTATTAAAGTGGTACCTACTAAAGTATTACCTAAATTAGATTATTCTAAAGGTATACCTAAAGAGTCTGCTACTATGGTTGTTATTCCTACTATTGTAGGTAATAGAGAAAAGATTAAAGAGATGTTTGATATATTAGAGACTTTCTATATTATCAATAAAACTAATAATTTGTATTTTACATTACTTGGAGATGTTAAGGCTGCAAAGCAAGAAGTAATGGATTATGATGAAGATTTAGCTAATTATGGACGTGAGTTTGCTGAAAAGTTAAATCAAAAGTATAAGAAAGATATTTTCTATTTCATTTATCGTAAGAGAATATGGAATGAAGGAGAAAATCAATTCTTAGGATTTGAAAGAAAAAGAGGAGCTTTACTTCAATTTAATAAGATATTATTAAAAGATATTGATAAAGTTACTGAAGAGAAGTTTTTCAATGTTAATATGCTTCATGATCATGATTTAGATATTAAGTATGTTATTACTCTAGATACTGATACTAGATTCGTACTTAATACAATACTTAACTTAGTTGGATGTATGTCACATCCATTAAATAAGGCTGTACTTAATAAAGAAGGTACTAAAGTAATTAGTGGGTATGGTTTAATGCAACCTCGAGTTAGTGTAGATATTGAAGCTACTAATAAGAGTTTATATAGTCAAATATTTGCTGGTATAGGTGGATTTGATACTTATTCTGCTGTTGTACCTAATGTATATCAAGACTGTTTTGGAGAGGGTAGTTTCGTTGGAAAGGGTATTTATGATTTAAAAGTATTTGATCAAATACTATCTAATACTTTCCCTGATAATTTAATTCTTTCTCATGACTTATTAGAGGGTAATTATTTAAGATGTGGATATGTATCTGATATTGAATTAATAGATGATTTTCCTTCTAAATTCTTAACTGATATTACTAGACATCATAGATGGGCTAGAGGAGATGTACAAATAATTAATTGGTTATTTGATAAAGTTCCTAATAGAAGTGGAAGAAAAGTTCATAATCCAATTAATCTATTGGGTAAATATAAGATACTTGATAATATTATTAGAATGTTCTTATATCCATCTTTATTATTAATACTAGTATTATCACTAATTGGTGGTATTGTTAATCCATTATGGTGGTTTGCGTTTGTAGGACTTGAAATTGCTATTCCTGTAATCTTCTATTTAAGAAGTAAAATGCAACCTAAGTCTAAAGATAAGACTACAGTTAGATATAAAAATTTATTCTTTGGTGGTAAGAGTTTACTTGCTAGATGTTATATAGTATTCTGTACTATCCCATTCTATACAAAGTTATATATGGATGCATTCTTTAGAACTATGTATAGATTATTAATATCTCATAAGAATTTGCTTAACTGGATAACTGCAGAAGAAGTGGAAAAGACTGTTAGAGGAGATTTAAAGAGTTACTTTAGAAATTTTGTTCCTAATATTGTAGCAGTTATTTTACTTACTATCTTTGGATTATTATTCCATAATTATTATGCATTTATATTAGTAGTATGTTTTATGACTGCACCATTTGTATTACATTATGTAAGTCGTGATATTGACCATGATAGAATTGAATTAAGTGATAAGAAGATTGATGATATTACTGAAATTGCTTATTCTACATGGAAGTATTTTGAAGATAATTTATTAGAAGAATATAATTATTTAATTCCAGATAATTTTCAAGAGAATAGAGAGCAAAGACTTGATCTTAGAACTTCACCTACAGCTATTGGTTTCTCATTAACAAGTACTGTAGGAGCTTATGAATTAGGATTTATCGATAAAGATAAAGCTATTGATTTAATTACTAAGATATTAGAAAGTGTTGATGGCTTAGATAAATGGTATGGCCATTTATATAACTGGTATGATATTAGAACTGCTAAAGTTATGTCTAATAGATTTATATCTAGTGTAGATTCAGGTAACTTTGTAGCTAGTGTTATAGTAGTTCGTGAATTCTTAGAACAATTTGAAGAAGATAGGTTAATTAAATTATGTGATAAGCTAATTAATAATACTAATTTTAAGAAATTCTATACTAAGAGACATGTATTTAGTATTGGATTTGATGAAAATGAAGGTAAGTTATCTATCTATAACTATAATAAGTTTGCTAGTGAAGCTAGACTTTTAAGTTATTTAGCTATTTGTTTAGGTGATGTTCCTTCTAAACATTGGTTCTGTTTAGATAAGTCACTTACTACATATAAAGGACGTAAAGGTTTAATTTCATGGAGTGGTACTTCATTTGAGTACTATATGCCATTACTATTTATGAAAGAGTATCCTAATACTTTACTTGATGAATCTTATCATTTTGCTAGATTCTGTCAAAAAGATTATATTGAGAGTGTATCAAGAAATCTCCCTTGGGGTATTAGTGAGAGTGCTTATAATGAATTAGATAATGCACTTAACTATAAATATAAAGCTTTTGCTACTCCTTATTTAAAGGCAAAAGAAGATAAAGATAATAGAATAGTATTATCACCATATGCATCTATTATGGCTTTAGAATTATTCCCAGAAGACGTATATGAGAATATGGAAAAATTTAAGAAGATGGGTATGATTGGTAGATATGGATTCTATGAATCATATGATTATGATAATAAGGGTGTAGTAGAAGCATTCTTTGCACACCATCAAGGTATGATTTTAGCAGGAATAGTTAATTACTTAAGACCTAATGCTATTAAGAATTATTTCCATAAGAATGTATTTATAAAAACATTTAGTATTTTATTAAAAGAAAAAGTACAAGTTAAGACTAGCATTGATATGAAGATGGCTAGATATAAGAAATATAATTATGATAAAGAATCTATTGAAAATGATATTAGAGCATTTGACTATATTTCTTATTTACCTGAAGTATCAGTGTTATCTAATCAAAAGTATTCATTATTAATGAATGATAGAGGTAATTCATTCTCTAGATATAGAACTTTACAATTAAATAGATATCGTAAAGTTACTGAACAAGATTATGGTATCTTCCTATATATTAGGGATAAAGATAGTGATAGAGTATGGAGTAATACTTATGCTCCTATTAATGAAAAACCTGAAAAGTATGAAGTAGTATTCGCATCTGATAGAATTAAATATACAAGAAATGATGGAACTATTACTACTAAGACTGAAGTTACTGTTACTAAGAATCATAATGCTGAAATTAGAAAAGTAACTATTAAAAATAATGGTACTGATGTAAGAAGATTAGAACTTACAAGTTATACTGAACCAATTCTTTCTGAGAATATGGATGATGTAAGTCATAGAGTATTTAATAGTATGTTTATTACTACTGAATATGATAAGAAATCTAATGCTTTAGTTGCTAGAAGAAAATCTAGAGGAGACGCTAATATAAGTAGTTATATGGTTCATAGATTATTTATTCCTGATGCATTAGATGAATATACTTATGAAACAGAGAGAACTAACTTTATTGGTAGAAATAATACAGCAAGTAATCCTAAAGCTATATTTGGTGATTTATCTAATTATAGTGGGGATAATCTTGAACCTGTAATTAGTTTAAGAAATAGTATTGAACTTCAACCTGGAGAATCTAAGAATATTTATATGATTGTTGGATTTGGTAGAAGTAGAGAACAAATTATGGATATAGTTAGAAGCTATAATAGTGATATGGCTATTGAGAATGCCTTTAAGGTTGCTACTTTAATGAATATCATTAATACTAAGAATATGAATATTACTGGAGAAGCAATGCGTATCTATAATATTATGCTTAATTATCTATATCAAACTACTAGAATTAGTACTGATGAAGATAGAATGGATTTACTAAGACGTAATGCTTTAGGACAATCTGGTTTATGGAAATTTGGTATTAGTGGTGATAGACCAATTATTTTAGTAGAGATTAAAGATATTTCTGATATGGGATTCATTAATGAAATACTTAAAGCTTTTGAATATTATAAGAATCATTCTATATTTGTAGATATAGTTATTATTAATAGAGAAAGTAGTCAATTTAGTAAGATTATTAATAAAGAAATTGATGAAGAAATGTATAGAATGTATACATTGAATAGTTTCTATCATACTCCTGGAGGTATTACTGTAATAGATGGAGAAGATATTAATGATGAAGAGTATCTATTATTACAAATAGTTCCTAGACTTAAATTTTTGATACATAATCATCAAACTTTGAAAGAAGCTGTTGAAGAATTACAAAGTTCTAATTCTATTAGTGATTATTCTAGAACTAAGTATGAAGTTAATTTAAAACTTCCTAATGATGAAAACTTAGAGTTTGATAATGGATATGGTGGATTTAGAGATAATGGTAAAGAGTATGTTATTTATAATAGAGATACGCCTACCCCTTGGAGTAATATAATATCTAATAAGAATTTTGGTACTATAGTTACTAATAATGGTTGTGGATTTACTTATGCTTTTAATTCTGGTGAATTTAAGATTACTTCATGGACTAATGATACTATATGTAATGATAAGAGTGAAGGATTTAAATTTAATGGTAGAGTATTTGATCCGATGAAGTGTGTACATGGATTTGGTTATACTATTCTTTCTAGTGAAACTGATGAAAAGAAGACTGAAATTACAGAGTTTGTTGCAAAAGATGATAATGTTAAAGTTTATTTGATGAAGTTAACTAATAAGGAAAATAAAACTATTGATTATGATATTGATTTCTGGATTAATCCTACTTTTGGTAATTTTGAAGAGAAGACTTCACGTCATATTCTTACTGAGTTTATGGGTGATGATAATTACTTAAAGATGCGTAATGTATATAGTCTTAACTTTGGAGATGTTAATGTATTTATGACTTCATCTTTAAAGATTAATTCTGCTGAATTAAATAAGATGTTAGTTAAATCTATTAATACTAGTGTTTCACTTGAACCTAAGGAAGAAAAATATGTAGTATTTGCTTTAGGTTGTGGAATGAGTGATAAGGAAAACGTTGCATTAGTTAATAAGTATGCTGATGTAAATACTGCTAAGAGAGAATTAAAGACTGTTAGAGAACATTGGAATAAGACTTTAAATACTGTTCAAGTTAGAACTCCTGATAAGAGCTTTGATAATGTTATTAATGGATGGTATTTATATCAAACTATTTCTTCAAGAATTATGGCTAAGAGTGGATTCTATCAAGTAAGTGGAGCTTTTGGTTTCCGTGATCAATTACAAGATTCATTAAATGTTGCTATGATTAAGCCTGATGTTGCTAGAAATCAAATATTAATAAATGCAGCACATCAATTCCCAGAAGGAGATGTATTCCACTGGTGGCATGAGAAAAATAGATTTGGACTTCGTTCTAAATATAAAGATGATTTCTTATGGCTTGTATATGCTACATTACATTATATTGATATTACTAATGATAAAGCTATTTTAGATGAACAAGTACCTTATGTAATGGGTGATACTTTAGGTGAATATGAAAGTGAAAAAGGTATGGTATTTAGTTATTCTGATTACACTGAAACTTTACTTGAACACTGTATTAAATCATTACAATTATCAATGCATTCATTAGGTCATCATAAGATACCTCTTATGGGTGGTGGTGACTGGAATGATGGTATGAATAAAGTTGGTATTAAGGGTAAAGGTGAATCGGTTTGGTTAGGATTCTTCTTATATTCAATAATTGATAAGTTTATTAAATTTATGAGACGTAATTATAAAAACTTTAATGTTGATGAGTATGTTACTTTTAATGAAAAATTAAAAGATAATTTAAATAAGAAGACATGGGATGGAAGACATTATTTAAGAGCATTCTTTGATAATGGTGATCCTCTTGGAAGTAATGAAAATAGTGAATGTAAGATTGACCTTATTTCTCAAAGTTTTGCTATTCTTTCTGGTGTTGCACCTAAGGATAGAGTTCAAATGGCAATTGAGTCAGTTGAAGAGAAATTAGTTGATGATAAAGCTAAGATTATTAAGTTACTTACTCCTGCATTTCATAATTCTTTAAATAATCCAGGATATATTATGAATTATCCTAGAGGAATTAGAGAGAATGGTGGTCAATATACACACTCTGTTGCCTGGTATTTAATGGCTCTTATTAAGAGTGGTTATGGTGATAGAGCATATCGTTATTATCAGATGATTAATCCTATTAATAGAACTATAAATAGTGATTTAGTTAATAGTTATAAAACAGAACCTTATGTTATAGCTGCTGATATTTATTCTGCTAAGGGTAGAGAAGGTAGAGGTGGTTGGACATGGTATACTGGATCTGCTGGTTGGTTCTATAGAGTTGGTATAGAGGAAATATTAGGTATTAAGAAACATGGTGATACTTTGAAGATTGTACCTAGTATGCCTGTAGCTTGGGATAAGTTTGAAGTAACATATAGATATATGGATACTGATTATATTATTAAAGTTATGAAAGATGTTAAAGACGAAGTAATCGTTGATTCTAAGAGTCAAGTTAATAATACTATTGAACTTGTAAATGATGGAATTGAGCATCAAGTAATAGTTTATACAAGATAAGGATAGATTAAGGTCTATCCTTTTTCTTTTTATGTTATAATTTATATTAGGATAGTAGGAGATAATATGAGAAGAAGAAATATTAGAAAATTTATTATTCTAATATTAATACTATGTATTAGTATTGGTTTTGCTGTTATAACTGCATCTTTAATTATGAATGCATCTTTTTCATTTACTAATAGTTCTTTTGATTTGCATTTCTCTAATATTAATGTACTTAGTACATCTACAGTAACTTCTCCTACAGCTACTATAACAGATTCCACTACAATTAATTATAGTGGTACTTTTAATAAACCGGGTGATTATATAGATTTTAGTTTTTATATAGTAAATGGTGGAACTATAGATGGACAAATTAGTCAAATTAATACTAATTTAACTTCAGAACAAGCAAACTATATTACGTATAGTTTAAAGTATGAAATAGAAAAAACTAATGTAGGTGTAAATGATTATGTATATGCCGGACAATCTAGAAAAGTAATAGCTCATTTTGAATATAAAGAGGATATAGACGACTTTATAGATTTATCAAATCTAAATCTTAATTTAACTATGAATTTTATACAACCACAAACAGTTACTACTACTGTATGGAATTATGAATATTCTGGTACAGAACAATATTTTATAGTACCTAAAACAGGTAAATATAAACTAGAAGTTTGGGGAGCTAGTGGTGGAGGAGTAGATGGTTACTATGGGTATGGAGGATACTCTAGAGGAACTATCTCATTAAATAAAAATCAAAAGTTATATTTATATGTTGGTGGTCAAGGAAAAACTGGTATGGATAATCCTAATGCCAATTTAAGTTTAATAACTGGCGGTTGGAATGGTGGTGGAAGTGCCTATCTAGATAAACAGTTTGGTTATTATAATACTGGTAGTGGTGGTGGTTCTACTGATATTAGAACTATTAGAGCGGATGTCACTTATCAAAATTATTCTTATTATACTAATGATACAACATCACTTAACTCTAGAATTATAGTTGCTGGAGGAGGCGGTGGTGAAGGTCATGATCATACTGATGGTCATCCAGTTTCTTCTGGGGGCCATGGGGGAGGTTACATTGGTGTTGGCGTTACTTCAGCTTGGGAAGATTCACATACACATCCATTAGGTGGTACTCAATCAAGTATTACATTTGGTTATGGTGCTTCACCTGTAATGACATCAACTACAGATCACTTAGATGCAGGAAATAATAGTAGTTTCTGTTCTGGTGGCGGAGGCGGTGGTTACTATGGTGGTGAAGCCTCTATCTATCAAGGATGTAGAAATTTTGGTGGAGCCGGAGGTTCTGGCTATATAGGAAATACTAGTCTTACTAGTAAAATAATGTATTGTTATAACTGTCAAGAAAGTACTGAAGAAGCTAATGAGACTAATATTAAGACTAGAAGTACTACTGATGTAAGTTCTATAGCTACTGCAAATTATGCAAAAAATGGTAATGGATATGCTAAAATTACATTTACTGGATAATTTACTATATTTTACACTCTCTTTTTACAGAGAGTTTTTCTTATGGTATAATATTAATTGAATTTAGAAGGAGTTTATTTATGATAGAATTTGATTTTACTAGTATGTGTTCAACTAACACTGATTTATTATCTAGAAAAGATGAGGTAATTGAAAAGTTAAATAACAGTTATATGTCAGGGTGGACTAAGAGAATTGATGATAGCTTAGTTAATGACATTATTTCTACAGCAAACGATGTTAAAAAACATTCTGATTATCTTGTTGTTGTGGGTATTGGAGGTTCTTTCTTAGGAAGTTATTGTGTTGAGAAAGCTCTTGCTCCATACTTTGTAGATAATAAATTTAAAGTTATTTATGCTGGTACTACATTAAGTAGTGATTATATGTCTCAATTAATTGATTTCTTACGCGATAAAGATTTTTCTTTAAATGTAATTAGTAAAAGTGGTACAACTATGGAACCTACTATCGCTTATACTTTAATTAAACAACTACTTGAAGAAAAATATAGTGAAGAAGAATTAGTTAAACATTTAATTATTACTACTGATCCTGTTAAAGGAACTTTAAGAGAAGAAGTTAATAATAAAGGATATAAGTCATTCCCAATACCTGATGATATTGGTGGAAGATATTCTATTATGACTGCTGCTCATTTATTTCCACTTGCCTTTAATATTGATTTAAAAGCTTTTATTGATGGATATTATTCTGGTAGTAAATATAATGATGAAGCTTTTAATTATGCTGTAGCTCGTAAGAGTTTATTTGAACAAGGAAAAGTTGTTGAAAATTTTGTAGTGTATGAAGAAAAATTAAGTTATTTTAGTGAGTGGTTAAAACAATTATTTGGTGAAACTGAAGGTAAAGATGGTGTTGGTTTACTTCCTACTTCTACTGTTCATACTAGAGATTTACATTCTTTAGGTCAATTTGTACAAGAAGGAAATAAAATACTATTTGAAACATTTATTAAGATTGATAAGGCTAGTGAAATTAAATTCAAAGATTATGATCTTCATAATATAAATAATATCGTTTTAGATTCTGTTCGTGTAGCACATAAGAAAGGTGATGTTTCTTCTATTATGATTACATTACCAGAAATAAGTGAAAAATATTTAGGAGAAATTATGTATTTCTTTATGGTTAGTGCTGCATATAGTGGCTTCCTATTTAATATCGATCCGTTTAATCAACCTGGAGTGGAAGTATATAAGAAGGAGGTCCGTGAAAATATAGTTATTTAGATTGGGGGAATTTTTTGGATTTTAGAAGATATAAGATAAAAGGAAATTATTTAGCTGGTATAAAGGATTTGGTTGGTAGAGATATAGTTAATGATAGAATGAAAGGGATTGTTTTACAAACAGATCTTACTGAGGTTTTAGGTGAAAGTAATATTAGTGCTCCTAAGGGGTATTATGCTCTTACTAAAGCTTTAATTGATAATATGGGTACTCGTAGAGCTTTAAGTGATAATGTGAGTAGAGCTTTAGCTGAAGCAATAGCAGTTCATATATGGAGTGATTTTAGTGGAGATGGATACTATTATGATAAAAGTATAATGCCAGAAAATCATATTCAAAAAATAGTTGGAGAAGTATTTATGAGTAATGTAGGTTCTAGGGAGACTGCTATATTAGCTTTAAGAGATCCTGATTTTTTAGGAAGATTTTTAAGTACTATTCCTTATAATGGAGAAAGTTTTTTATCATTCTTTACTAGAGAGTTAGATGCTGCTGCGCAAGAGCAAGAGGTTAAAGGTGGAGTAGTTAAGAATATTGGTGATTTTGATCATGCACTTAATTGTACTTGTGCTATAGTTGATTGTAGTAGTAGATTAGGATTACCTAAAGAAAGAATGGATAAAGTAGTAGAAAGGGTTAAACAAAAGAGAAGAGCAAATGAAAGGGAACGTGGATAAGAAATATATATTATTAATATTTTTAATTATTTTCTTTATTATTGATACAATATTTGTAGTTACTGGTAATACTGTAGGATTTGATATGGCTATTTATAATGCTGTTAGAAGTATTAATAATAGTTTTTTCGATATTTATTTTAAGTTTACTACATCATTTTGTGATCCTATAGTTATAATATTATTATTAGTTGTGTTATTTATTAATTTACCTAAGAAATATCCTATTAATTGTTGTTTATTGGTAGGTAGTGGTTGGGTTACTAATTTTATTATTAAAAATATTATTAGAAGAGATAGACCTAATGTATTAAGATTAGTTAAAGAGAGTGGATATTCATATCCATCTGCTCATGCAATGACGTCTATAATACTATATGGATACCTTATTTATTTAATAAATAAAAAAATTTCTAATAAAAAGTTAAGAATTTCTTTAGAAATATTATTAGGTGTGTTAATATTTAGTATATGTATTAGTCGAATTTATGTAGGTGTACATTTTGCTAGTGATATTTTAGGTGGAATGATTTTAGGACTTGCAATATTAATACTTATGATTTCGCTTAATAAAAAATACGGTGGTGAGAAAGGTGTATAAAATACTAATTAGTGATTTTGAAGATACTTTATTAGATGAAGAAGATGCAATTCCATTATCAACTATGTTATCTTTGGATAAGATTAGAAATGATGGTGTAGCTTATGCAATTGTATCTCGTAAGACATTTAAATCAGTTTTAGATTATAATAAGGATTTTCCATTTATGGATTATATTATTGCTTTAGATGGAGCATATGTTTATGATGTAAATAAAGATAAACCTTTATTTAAGAGAAATATTGCGATTTCTATTGTTAAAAAGATTAATAAAGTATTTGAAGATTATAATTTATGTTTTTATACACTTGATTGGTGTAATTATACTAAAGATAAAGTAGTAGGAGATAACGTTAGAAAGATTGGAGATTTTAAAGTATTTAGTGCTTTTCATAAAGATAATATACTTAAAATTGAGATTCGTTGTGATAAGAAGATTGATCAGACTAGAGCTTTAAAGGAACTTGATGAATTAAATTTAGATGTTACATATTATGGTAGAAATGATGATGAGAAGGGTTATTATATAGAAATAGTAATGGCTGATTGTTGTAGATTAGATGCTATAAATAGAATATGTAAGGCTAGAAAGAGTTCTTTAAGAGATGTTGTAGTTATTGGTTCTGATGATGATAATATTCCTGTATTTAAAAAGGTAGGTTTATCTTTTGCTGTAGATAATGCATCTCTTAAATTAAAGAAGAGTGCTACAAAGACTACTGTTTCTAATTATGATAAAGCTGTAGAAACTGTTATTAAAGGATGTTTTAATTAAAACTTTAGATTATTCTAAAGTTTTTTTGTATTTAAAATAATATATTTGATGTTATAATATTTGTAGTAAAGGAAGGGTAGTATGGCAAAGAAAAAGAAAGATGATAGTTCTTTAGTAAAAATAGTAATATTTATATTTATTTTTGTTGCTATTATTAAGGCTTTGGGTAATTCTGATATTACTGGTTCTGTTAAGAATTATGTAGGTGATAAGAATACTTTGAATATTTTATCTTCTTATGAAAATAGTATTGTTGAAGATGAAGTTGTTAAATATGCAAAGAGTATTAATAAGAAAGTTCATTTTGTATATAAAGGTGACCTAGATATAGTTGAAGAACTTAATAATAATTCTAAGGAATATGATGCTGTATGGATATCTAATTCTATGTGGTTATATTTATTAGATAATCCTTATTTAGCAACTGATTCTAAATCTATTAGTATTAGTCCTGTAGTATTTGGAATTAAGAAGAGTAAGGCTAAAGAGTTAAATTTAATTAATACTAATGTTACTAATGATACTATTATTAATTTAATTAAAGAGAAGAAGATTAAATATGTAATGAGTTCTGTTACTCAAACTAATACTGGAGCTACTGCGTATTTAGGTTTTTTAAGTGCTTTAGCTGGTAATCCAGAAGTACTTACTGAAGAGATGTTAAGAGATCAGACATTAATTGATAATATGGTTAATTTATTCTCTGGAGTAGAGAGAGTTAGTGGAGAAGATAATTATTTATCTGAGATGTTTTTAAATAGTGATGATTATGAAGCTGTTATAGCAAGTGAGGCATCATTAATTGAGATTAATAAAGAGTTAGTTAAAAAGAAGAAAGAACCTTTATATTTAATATATCCTACTGATGGAGTAGCTATTAATGATTCTACTTTTGGATTTATTAATAATAATCCTGATAAAGAAGAAACATTTTTAAGTATTCAAAGTTATTTATTAAGTGATAAAGGTAAGAAGACTTTAGCAGATAATGGATTACGTACATGGTATGGAGGAATTAATAAAGATAGTGATAGTAAGACATTTAATAAAGAATGGGGTATTGATACTTCTAAATATTTAAATGTTACTAAATTTCCTTCTAAGAGTGTTATAACTAGTGCATTAAACTTATATATAGAGAGTTTAAGAAAACCTACTCATGTAGTGTTCTGTTTAGATTATTCAGGTAGTATGAGTGGTACTGGTAAAGAGGAATTAACTGCTGCTATGGATTATATATTAAATTATGAAACAGCTAGTAAAGATAAGTTACAATTTTCTGAAAAAGATAAAATAACTATTATTCCATTTGCTTCTACAGTTAGAGATGTATGGTCTAGTAATGGATATAATACTGGTGACTTAATTGATAATATTCATAATGAAAATCCTTCAGGTACAACAGCATTATATGATGCAGTAATTAAGGGATTAAATATTCTAGATGAAGAAAGTGATGATTATACTAAGACAATTATTGCGATGACTGATGGTAATGTTAATGTTGGAACTTTTTCAGAGTTAAGAGCAGTATATAATAAGAAAGAAGATAAAGTACCTATATATAGTATTACATTTGGTAGTGCTGAAGAGTCTCAATTAGAAGAGATTGCAGAATTATCTAATGCTAGAGTATTTGATGGTAAGACTGATTTACTTAAAGCATTTAAGAAAGTTAGAGGATACAACTAATGAAACATAGTGAAGTAATATCTGCTGTTGTTGGAGGAACATTTTTTGCAGTACCATATCTTGCTTTATCACTACCAATTCTTCCTTCCTTAGCAATAGGAGCTACTGCTTTTGTTGCAGGAGAGTTGGTATTTCATAAAGATGCTGTTATTAGTTTGAAGGATACAAACTTTAACTTATATGAAACTTTAGAAAAAGCTAAAAAACAAAATAAACATATACTTGATATGATTCCTATGATAGAAGATAAAGAAATACAATCTAATCTTAAAGAGATTAATGAATCAGTTACTAAAATTATTAAGACTATTGAGAAGAATCCTGAAAAGACAAAAAAACTAAAGAATTTCTTTGATTATTACTTACCTGTAACTGTTAAATTAGTAGATAGATTTGATGAGATAGAAAATCAAAAATTATCATCTACAGAAATTAAGAAGTTTTATGAAACTACAAATAATACAATTAGTGAAATAAATGATGTATTTAAAAAGTTCTTAAATAGTTTATATGAAGCTGATGTAATGGATGCTAAAGTAGAAATGAAAGTATTAAATTCTATGTTGAAATCTGATGGATTAGATAAGAATTCTATTAAAGTAGAGGAGGATAAGTAAAATGAAGAAAAAGATTATTGGAATAGCTATATTTGCTGTATTAATAGCTGTTATAGTTGGTCTAAAAGTTATTTCTAATATGAATGGTGGTTCTATTAGTGGTAAAGTTACTACTATTTATGTTGCTACTGGTGGAGGAAAAGAAGATTTTATTGCTGATGAAGATGTTAATAAAATACTTAGAAAGAAATATAAACTTGAAGTAGTATATGATTCATGGAGTAATGGTAAGACTATTGTTCAACCTCTTATTCGTGAATCTGTTGGTATAGGTAATCAAAGTATTATTAAGAGATTAGGTGAAGGAGAAAATATTAGTATTAATGATGAAGGTGTTTCTAAGTATGATGCTTTATTTACTTCAGATCAAAGATTCTATGATTACTATAAACTATATCCTAATAAAGAAAATAAAGAGAGTGATAGATATACTGTATTAGAGGGAGGATTAACTCTTAATACTCCAATAGTTATCTATTCATGGAAAGATGTTGCTAATAAATTAATAGAGCAACAAATAGTTACTATAGATGAAGAAACTGGAGTTTATTATATTACTGATATGAATAAACTTATGAATTATATATTAGAAGGTAAGAGTTGGGCTGATATTGGATTAACTGATTTATATGGAAATATTAATATAGCTTCTACTGATCCTGTATCTTCTTCTCCAGGAGCTACTTATTATGGATTATTATTATCTATATTAGGCAATGGACAAATTACAGAAGAAGGTTTAGATGAGAATCTTGCTAAACTTAAATTATTCTATCAAAAGTCTGGGTATATGAATAATACACCTGCTGATTTATTTGAAAGATACTTAAAAACTGGAATGGGTGGAGAACCTATGATAGTTGATTATGAAAAGAGTTTAATAGATTTTGCTAATTCAAATCCTAGTGGATTTAATCAAGTAAAAGATGATATAGTTGTGTTATATCCAAAACCAACTATTTGGAATAGTCACTGTTATGCTGCATTTACAGAAAATGGTAAATTATTATATAAAGCATTCCAAGATGAAGATATTCAACAAATTGCTTGGGAAAAGTATGGATTTAGAACTGGTATAACTGGTGGTAATTATGATGTTTCATCAGTTGAAGTAGCAATCCCTAAGACTATTAAAAGTACAGTTACAAGTTTAAAGATGGATTACTATAATAAATTAATTGATTATTTAAAAAATTAGGAGGTATATTATGGCTGCATTAGAAATGAAAGTTCAAGCTAAAGAAGATGAAAAGGTTACAGAATTAGTTAGTAGTGATACTAAAATTACAGAGGAGAAAATTGAAAAATCATTAAATTATGATGAATTAACTGCTGAAGAAAAGAAAGCAGTAGATGATTTTAATGCTAAGATTGATGTATTTGATTCTACTCAAATTCTTCAATATGGTGCTCCTGCTCAAAATAAGATTTCAGAATTTTCTGATTCAATCTTAGAAGATGTTAAAACAAAAGATACTGGAGATGCAGGTAAATTACTTGCTGATTTAGTAGGACAAATTAAAAATTTTGATGCTTCAATAGATGGAAGTAATAAGAAAGGTTTAGCTAAAATATTTAGTAATGCTAAAAAAGAATTAGATACTTTAATTGCTAAATATAGTAAGATTGAAACTAATATTGATTCTATTGAAAAGGGATTAGATAAAAATAAAATTCAATTATTAAAAGATATTGAAACATTTGATGAAATGTATGATAGAAACTTAGAGTTCTTTAAAGAAATATCTTTATATATAATTGCTGGTGAAAGAAAACTAGAAGAATTAAAGAATGTTACTTTACCAGAATTAAAGAAGAAAGCAGAAGAGAGTGGAGAACAATTAGATATTCAAAAAGTTCAAGATTTAGAAGCTCAAATTAATAGATTTGAAAAGAAAATATATGATTTAAAAACTACTCGTATTATTTCTATTCAAATGGCTCCACAAATTAGATTACTTCAAAATAATGATGCTGAACTTGTAGAAAAGATTCAAAGTTCTATTACAAATACAATTCCATTATGGAAAAATCAAATTGTATTATCATTAGGATTAAATAATGCTAAGAAGTCTTTAAAAGCACAACAAGCTGTTACAGAATTAACAAATGAAATGCTTAAGAAGAATAGTGAAACGCTTAAACAAGGAACTATTGAAGTTGCTAAAGAAAGTGAAAGAGCTATTGTTGATATTGAAACTCTTAAGAAGACTAATAAAGATTTAATTGATACATTAGATTCTGTTATTAAGATTCATGAAGAAGGAAGAGTTAAACGTGCTGCTGCTGAAGTAGAACTTCAAAATATCGAAAAAGAATTAAAAGATAAGATCTTAGAAATTAATATTAAAAAATAGAAGCATTTTATAATGCTTTTATTTTAGTGGAGGGTTTATGAATAATAGACAAATACTAGAAGACGTTTATAGAGATTTCTTTCCAGAGCGAAAAGTAGAAGAAGTAAAGACTGAAGAAGTAGTAGAAGAACCTAATATAGATAGTTTATTTATTAGTGATGATTCGAGAGAATTATTAAATAAAATTGCTCAAAAAAGAGCAGCTGCAAAGGAATTTAT
>JAUNMV010000004.1:19120-59779 GCA_030531695.1 Bacilli bacterium
ATTAAATAAAATTATTAAATATATGGAAGATTATTCTAATAAAAAAGAGAGTAATTATTTACCATTTCATATCACAATAGAAACTAAGGATAATAATACAATTACTAGTCTTACTAATATTATTAAATATTATGCTTCTAAATATAATTATGTAGATAATAAAAATAGTATTAATTTATCTTTATATAAATTAGATAAGAGTGAAGATTTAGAAAAGTATTTTAAAGATAATGGTATTATTACTATTACTGATTTAGATTCTTTAGGTATGCAAGATGTTATATATCATAAAAAGTTTTTCTATAACCTAAGTGAATTAACTAAAGGTAGAAATATTACTATACTTGCTGGTAAGAAAGATGTATTAAATAGTTTCTTACTTGAAGATAATAATCTAAAAAATATTTATTGTTTTAATTTAGTTGGAGTTAATCCTACTGTACAAGATGTATATAATGAGATTAATAATAAAACTACTTTAAGTGATGAATTAAATATTAAAGTATTAGATTATATTACTGAAACTTATCCAAAGAGTGAGGATAGTTTTACTACATATGTAGATAATTTATATAAATATATTTCATTTAATAAAGATGTACCTGAAGTAGAAAAGATGAAGAGTGTAGATGAAGTATTTGAAGAATTAAATGAATTAGTTGGACTTGAAAAAGTTAAGAATTCGCTTCATGATTTAGTTGATCTTATTACTTTAAAGAATAAGACTAAAGATGAATTAAAGATTAATAATGTTAATCTACATATGGTATTTTTAGGTAATCCAGGTACTGGTAAAACTACAGTTGCGAGAATGATTGGAAGTATTTTATATAATTTAAAATATATTAAACAAAATAAATTAATTGAAGTTAGTTCTAAAGATTTAGTTGCTGAATATGTTGGTCAAACTGCAGTTAAAACTATGAATGTTATAGAGAAAGCTATGGGTGGAATCTTATTTATAGATGAAGCTTATGCTTTAGCTGATAAGAATGGAGAAAATTCTTATAATGGAGAGTGTATTGCGACTTTAATTAAAGCTATGGAAGATTATCGTGATGAATTAGTTGTTATATTTGCTGGATATACAAAAGAAATGCAAGATTTCTTAGATTCTAATTCAGGTATTGTTTCACGTATTGGATATACATTAGAGTTTGATGATTATACAAATGAAGAACTAATAGAAATATTTAAAGGTATGGTTAAGAAGAGTGGATTTAGTTTAGATGAAGATGCGATAGAAGTAGTTAATGATTTAATTAATAAGAATCGTGATACTAAGAATTTTGGTAATGCTAGATTCGTACGTAATATGTTTGAAAAAACTGTTATCAATCATGCTAAAAATACAAAGAATAATAAACGTAAAGATATTCTTAAAACTATTACTAAAAAAGATATTACTTTATAGAAGAGATTATCTCTTCTTTTTTGTTGTCTTGATATTTACTCTTAAAAATAGTAAAATTTTATTAGAATAAATATAGTAGAGGGAAATATGAAAAAAAGAAGAACAAGACGTATTTTATTACTAGCTATAGTACTATTTATTAGTATTGGTTTTGCAGTGCTTTCAAGTAGTACTTCTATTAATGGCTTATTTAACTTTACTCAAAATAGTTGGAGTATAGTATTCAAAAATGTAGTAGTAGATGATACTAGTGTTACAAAAACTGCTCCTACAATTAATCAAGATGAAGATACTATTACTTTTAGTGCAGAACTTAATAAACCTGATGATTATTATAGCTTTAATGTAGATGTAGAAAATGATTCTACATTAGACGCTATGTTAGGTAATATTACAATTAGTGGAATAACATCACAATATTCAGATTATTTAGATTGTATCGTAACTTATTCTAATGGAGTAACTCCTAATCCTAATGATATATTATATAAAACTGCGAGAGTTACTTTTAATATTAAATTACTTTATAAAGATATAAATACTAGTCAAATACCAGCAAATACTTTAAGTCCTACAGTATCAATCACTATAAATTATCGTCAAGCAAATAAAAACGCTGTTTTTGTAACTGATACAAATCATTGGAATTTTGACTATACTGGTAACTCACAAACATTTACTCCAATAAAAACAGGTAACTATAAAATAGAGTTATGGGGAGCAAGTGGTGGTAAAGGAAAAATTGGTTCTTCTTCAACTATCGATGAGATAGGCGGTAATGGTGCATATACTAATGGTAAAATTACTTTAAATAAAGAAACTAATTATTATGTTTATGTTGGTGAAAAGGGTTTAGATAATTTAGGTCCTTCATTTGTTGCTGGTGGTTGGAATGGTGGAGGAACTGGAAATGTAGATGTTGATAATAATGATTTTGCTGGCTCTGGTGGTGGAGCTACGGACTTTAGATTAACGTCTGGTTCTTGGGACGTGTTTAATTCTTTAAAGAGTAGAATAATGGTTGCTGCCGGAGCTGGTGGAGGACATACTGGATATAATGAAGAAAGAAATTTACCAATTAATAAACAAGGTATGAATGGTGGAGGCCTTACTGTTACTGGAAATTTAGCAACTAGTAGAGTTATTTGGACTCCAATTGTAAATCAATTTGCTGGAAATGTTTTTGGTAAAGGTTTTGATGGAACTAATATAACTGATACTATACATGCTGCTGCCGGTGGAGGTGGTGGCTATTATGGTGGTATTAATAAAAAAATATTCACAAATGATGCATATTCTAGTAGTAGAGCAGCTGGAGGTTCTTCATTCATATCTGGTCATGCTGGATGTGTTGCAATAGTTGAATCATCTACAGAAGATAATATTACTTTTAAAACTGATAGTAATAGTGTTGCATGTAATAGTGATACATCTGCTACTTATAATTCTTTAGGATATAATACTGATCCTAAATGCAGTATTCATTATAGTAATAAAGTATTTACAGATACTGTTATGATTGATGGATCTGGATATAGTTGGACTACTGTAAAAGGAGATACTGTAGTTGGTATGCCTAATAAGAATGGAATTGGTACTGTTACTGGTAATACTGGTAATGGTTTTGCTAAAATTACTTTAATGAATTAGAAGTATATTTATACTTCTTTTTTCTTTGTTTTTGTTATATAATAACGTTGTTTAGGGAGTTGAAATATATGAAGATAGTTGTTAAAAAAGATGGTGAATTACTAGATTATTTATATAATAATTTAGATATTCCTAAAAAAAGAATTAAACAATATTTAACACATGGATCTATTTATGTTAATAATAGTAGAACTACTAAATATAATTATAAAGTAGTAGCTGGTATGAATATAACTATTGATACTGATAGTAAAAATAAAAAGACTCTTCCTTTTGAAGTGTTATTTGAAGATGATCATATTATTGTTGTTAATAAACCGAGTGGATTACTTACTATAGCAACAGCTAAAGAAAAAGATAGAACTCTATATCATATAGTTCGTGAGTATTTAGTTAGTAAAGATAGAAATGCTAGAGTATTTATTGTGCATAGATTAGATAAAGATACTAGTGGAGTAGTAGTTCTTGCTAAAGATGAGAAAACTAAAAATCAATTACAAGAAAATTGGACTGAATATGTATCTTTACGTGAATATGTAGCTGTTGTACATGGACATCTAAAAAAAGATAGTGATAGAATTGTTCAAATGTTAAGTGAGACTAAAACTAATTTAGTTTATGTATCTAAAAAAGAGGATGCTAAAGAAGCAATTACTAATTATAAGGTAGTTAAAACTAGTGATAAATATAGTCTTGTATCTATTAATATTGAGACTGGTAGAAAGAATCAAATACGTGTAGCATTTAATTCTTTAGGTAATCCTATTGTTGGAGATAAAAAATATGGTGATGTTAAAGATAATGAAAATAGATTATATTTACATGCTAATAGATTAAAGATGTATTATCCAGTTATAAAGAAAGATATCTTATTTGAAACTAGTACACCTAATGAATTTAAAAAGATAATGGGTTAATTTATGAAAAAGATAATTTTGTTTTTTGCAATAATTATATTAATTGGTGTAGGTGGATATTTTATTTATAATAATTATTTACCTAAGAATGAAAATACTATTAAGAAAGATAATGATACTGTGGAAGAAGTTAGTGATGATTTATTTGGAAAATATTATGGTAAAGCTACTAAGATTATTGATGATATGACACTAGAAGAAAAAGTTGGTCAATTATTCTTAGTTAGATATGATGGCAATTTAGCAAATACTTATATTAGTAAATATAATGCTGGTGGTTTCTTATTATTTGCTAGAGACTTTGATGGTAAGACTAAAAGTATTATTAAAGAAGAAATAGATGGTAAACAAAAACTTAGTAAGATTGGTTTAGCTATAGGAGTAGATGAAGAGGGTGGATATGTTACTAGAGTTAGTAGATTTAAAGCTCTAAGGGATGAGAAATTTACTTCTCCTAAATCTTATTATGAGACTGGTGGATATCCATTAGTTGAACAAATGGAAAATGAGAAAGCAACGTTACTTAAATCCTTAGGAGTTAATTTAAATTTAGCACCTGTTGCGGATATTAGTACTAATCCAGATGATTTTATGTATATTAGAAGTTTTGGTGGTACTGCAGAAGAGACATCTACATTTATTAAGAATATGGTAGGATATGCTAAAAATAATAATATTTCTTCTTGTTTAAAACATTTTCCTGGATATGGTAATAATGTAGATACTCATACTGGTGTTGCTATTGATACTAGAAGTTATGATACTTTTACTACTAGTGATTATTTACCTTTTATATCTGGTATTAATGAAGGTGTACCTTTTGTATTAGTTAGTCATAATGTTGTTACTAGTATGGATGATATATTTCCAGCATCTCTAAGTAATAAAATTATTACTGGAGAACTAAGAGATAAGTTAAATTTTACAGGTATAATTATTACTGATGATTTAGATATGGATGCAGTTAAAGCTTATGCAGAAGGTGGTAATGCTGCTACACTTGCAATTAATGCAGGAGCTGATATGCTTATTACTAGTGATTATGTTAATATGTATAATGAAATCATTACTAATATAAATAATGGTATAATAAAAGAAGAAACAATTGATATGGCTGTTAAGAGAATAATCTCTTGGAAATTAGCTTATGAAATAATATAGGAGGATATATGGATTTAGTAGAATTATTTAATAAGAAAGATGAATTAATTGATAAAGAAGTTAAAGTATGTGGTTGGATTAGAAATCATAGAAAGCAAAAAGAATTTGGTTTTATTGATTTTTCTGATGGTACATGTTTTAAACATTTACAAGTAGTTTATGATAATAAATTAGTAAATTTTGATGATATTCAAAAGATGCATGTAGGTAGTGCAATAGAAGTAGTTGGAACATTAGTTAAATCTTTAAATGAACAACAAGATGTAGAAGTTAATGCTACTAGTGTTACACTTCTTGGAGACTGTCCTGAAGACTATCCAATACAACCTAAGAGACACACTAGAGAATTTTTAAGAGAACAAGCTTATCTTCGTCCTCGTACAAATTTATTCCAAGCTGTATTTAGAGTTAGAAGTGTAGCAGCTTATGCAATACATAGATATTTTCAAGAAAGAGGATATGTTTATTTTCATGCTCCATTAATTACTGCTAGTGACTGTGAAGGTGCTGGAGAAATGTTCCATGTTACTTGTATGGACTTAGAAAATATTCCTAAAAAAGATGGAGTAGTTGATTATTCACAAGATATGTTTGCTTGTCCTGCATCACTTACTGTTTCTGGACAATTAGAAGCAGAGAGTTTTGCGTTAGCTTATGGTAAAACTTATACTTTTGGTCCTACATTTAGAGCAGAAAACTCTAATACTAAAGTTCATGCTAATGAATTCTGGATGATTGAACCTGAAATGGCTTTTACTGATCTTGAAGGTGATATGGAAGTTATGGAAGATATGCTTAAGAATGTTGTTTCTTATGTATTAGATAAATGTCCTGATGAGATGAACTTCTTAGATAACTTTGTTGAAAAAGGATTAATTGATAAATTAAATAAATTAGTTAATTCTAAATTTACTAGAATTACTCATGAAGAATGTATAGATATATTACAAAAAGCAGATGTTCAGTTTGAATTTGAACCTAAACAAGGGGAAGATATTGCAAAAGAACATGAAAAATATATTACTGAACATTTCAATGGACCAGTATTTATTACTGATTGGCCTAAAGATATTAAAGCGTTCTATATGAAACAAAATCCTGATGGAAAAACTGTTGCTGCAGTAGACTTAGAAGTTCCTGGAGCAGGTGAAATCATGGGTGGATCTCAAAGAGAAGAAGACTATGATAAGTTAGTTGCTCGTATGGATGAATTAGGAATGGATAAATCTATATTAGAATGGTATATTAATTTACGTAAATTTGGTGGATGTGTACATTCTGGATTTGGTATGGGATTTGAAAGACTTCTTATTTATTTAACTGGTGTTGATAATATAAGAGATGTTATACCTTATCCACGTACTCCGGGAGCATGTGAATTTTAAAAGTTTGTTTAATACAAACTTTTTTTGTAAAGAGATGTATATTACTTTGCTACTCGAGTAGTCTATATGTTATAATGTTATACGATTGGGGTAATAATATGAGAGATGAATTTATATTACAAAAGAAAACTGATATAGGCCTAATAAGAGAGAAAAATGAAGATTCTGGTATTGTCTTAACACACCCAAAAGATGATAATATTAAATTACTTGCGATAGCAGATGGTATGGGTGGTAAAGATTTAGGTGATGTTGCTAGTAACTATGTAATTACACAGATTAGTAAATGGTTTCAAAAATCATCTGTTGAATTATTAGAAGACTCATTTAAGACTTCATTAGAATTAAAAGAAATAATAAATAGAAGTAATAATAATTTAATCTCTAAGTATGGAGAAAATAGATTAGGTACTACACTTACTATGGCACTTATTAATAGTAAAGAAACATTGATACTTAATATAGGTGATTCTAGATGTTATATATATAAAAATAATACATTAACTCAAGTTACTGAAGATGACTCACAAGTATGGTTATACTATAAAGCTGGGGAAGTAGGAAAAGAAGATTTAAGATATTTTTCTACAAGTAATTATATAAGTGCTTGTGTTGGTTTAAATAAAGATTTATGTAATTCTGATATTGAAATAATTGATAATGATAGTTATGAATTAATATTATTAGTAACTGACGGAGTAACTGATTTACTTACTGATGAGAAGATTAAATCTATTATAGATAAACATAAAGATAAGGATATACTAGAAAAAATAATACAAGAAGCTGTATATGTAGAACAAGATTTACATGTACCATTGAGACTTAGAAGAACTTTTAAAGAACCATTCTATGTACCTGCACATGGTAAGGATAATGCGAGTGGTGCTATATTTATTAAAAATAATTAGTATAAAATAATTAAATCTTTCCACTATATTAGTGGGAGGATTTTTTTATGAAGAAAATATTTGGAGTACTTTTATTATCTATTTTATTTTTAACAGGTTGTGGTAATGCATTAAATACACCTACTAAGGCAGTTGAAGAGTATTTAAAAACTTATCAAAACCTTGATGATCGTGTTATTACACAACTTGATGATATCATTGATAATGATAATGTTATGAGTGAAGAGCAAAAGAAAGATTATAGAGAGTTGATGATTAATCAATATAAGAATTTTTCTTATAAAGTGGTAGATGAGAATGAAACTAATGATGAAGCTGAAGTAGAAATAGAACTTGAAGTATTAGATTATGCTTCTAGTATAGGAGAGTCTAGAATCTATTATAATAATCATAGAGACGAGTTTAAAGATGATGAAAAATCTACTAATAATGAAGTAGTTGATGGCGTAGTAGGAGATACTATTGATAATATGGCTAGTTTTATTGATTATAAGATTAAAAATATGAAAAACGTTACTAATAAAAGTAAAACAACTATTACTTTTTACTTAAATAAAATAGATAATGAATGGGTAGTAGAAGACTTATCAGCTACTGATATTCAAAAACTTCATGGGTTATATGAAAAACAATAATTTTTATAGATAGATTTTATAAATTATCTATCTTTTTTTTATTGTGTTGTGTTATACTAATAAGTAGAATAGAGGTGGTTATGTGTTAGGTAGAATACTAGAAATTATAGATAATACCATAACAATAAAACTAGCGATTGATATTAATGCACAACCTAGTTTAGTTAATTTGCATGTAGTGTTTGATGATGGAGACGATAAGAAGAAGGTAGTAGCTCAAGTTGTTAACTGTACTCAGACAGTAATGACTTGTAATATTGTTGGTGAATTAGACGGAGATAGATTTACTCCAGGTAGTAGTTCTAAACCATCATTTAAATCTAAACCTAGAATAGTTAAGATGGAAGAATTAAAACTATTATTAGGTGATAATGAAACAAAATTTGGTACTACTAATTTTGGTACAAGTAATGTTTATGATGGATATAGAATTAATGTTGATATAAACGAGTTCTTTAGTAATCACTTTTCTATATTAGGAAACTCTGGTGCTGGTAAATCATGTACTGTTTCTTCAATATTACAAAAGTTATTTACATCAACTGCTGCTCCAATAAATTCTAGTCTATTCTTCTTTGATGCGTATGGTGAATATACAAATGCATTTGCTGGACTTCATCAAGTAAACGATAAAATTAATTATAAAGCTTATACTACTAATACTTTAAATCCTGAGTGTGAAGTATTAAGAATACCAGTATGGTTATTAGATGTAGATGATTTAGCATTATTATTAGATGTTAATACTGCATCACAATTACCAATACTTGAAAAAACATTAAAATTAGTTCCTATTTTAACTGGTACTAGTCCTAATGTTGTTAAGAGAAAAAATGATATTATAGCTAGAGCTGTACAAGATATATTATTAAGTGGAGAAGATTCTACTAAAATTCGAGATCAAGTTATTGCAGTACTTACTAAGTTTAATACTGTTGAACTTAATCTTGAAAGTCAAATTGTTCAACCTGGATATGTTAGAACATTAAAACAATGTTTATATATTGATAAAACAGGTAAGATGCAAGAGATGGAACTTGTTGTTGAATTCATTAGAGGATTTATTAATGATGTTGAAATGGATATTCCTGAAGAAGAATTGAATAAGTTCTATACATTGAATGACTTAGAGTTAGCAATGGATTTTGCACTTATTAGTGAAGGGATTTTAAAGAGTGCTAAAGTATTTGATTATGCTAATGTACTTAGTGTTAGACTTCATACTTTATGTACTGGAGACTATAAAGAATACTTTAATTATCCAACATATGTAACTAGGGATGAATATATTAATGATATTACTACTAGTAGACAAACTGGTGGTAAGTGTCAAATTATTAACTTTAATATTAATTATATTGATGATAGATTGGCTAAAGTAATTACTAAGATTTTATCTCGTATGTTATTCTTAAAGGCATCTACTACTAAACCTCGTGGATGTCGTGCTTATCATATAATTATTGAAGAAGCTCATAGATATGTTCAACACGATACTGATGTTGAAATATTAGGATACAATATATTTGAAAGAATTGCTAAAGAAGGACGTAAATATGGTATGTTTATGGCTCTTATTACACAAAGACCTTCTGAGTTATCAGATACATGTATTTCACAATGTATGAACTTTGTAATCTTAAGAACTCTACATCCTAAAGATTTAGCTTATATTAGAGAAATGGTTCCAAATATTTCTTCTGAGATTGTTTCACAACTTAAGAACTTAAAACCTGGTAACTGTATTGCATTCGGTAGTGCTTTTAAAGTACCTATTCCTATGTATATAGATTTACCAAATCCTAGACCATTATCTAATAACGTAGATTTAACTAATGTATGGTATAATTTCATTCCTGAAGAAACAGGAGATGAATTAGTAGATATGGGAGTTGTTGCTGCTGGAGCAGGATCTGTTATGATGGATCAAGATGCTCAAGAGGAAGCAGCACCTGAGACTCCAGTAGATAATGGATTCCTTCCTGGTATGGAACAAGCTGGTGGAGCAGCACCACAAGTAGAAAGTAATGCTAATGTTACAGAGGTAGTTAATCCTGCTGTACAAGTTGTACAACAACCTGAAGGAGTACAAGTAATGCCAAATCCTGCAGAGGCTGCAGTTCAAACTACTATGCCGCCAATAGGTAATGGTATGCCACCTATAGATGGGGGAATGCCACCAATAGATAATCAACAAGTAATGTATCCACAAAATCCAGCTGGCGTAGCTTAATAAAATTTTTGTTTGTTTATTAAGTAATATGTGTTAAAATATTACTAGATAATAGGAAAAAATGTATTAAATATGGAGGTATTTATGGATAATGATAAATTCAAAGGAATAAAAAGTTTCTTTGGTTCTAATAAAGAAAACTCTGAAGCAGAAGATAATGTAAGTGAAGAACATTATACTACTAGTAAAGAAGAGTATCATGTACAAAATGGTATGGCTGGATCTAAGATGATGTTACTAGAACCTCGAGCTTATTCTGAGAGTCAACAAATTGCTGATTATTTAAAAAATAGAAATGCAGTAGTAGTTAATTTAAAAAGAGTAACACCAGATGTTGCTAAGAGAATTGTAGATTTCTTATATGGTGTTATTTATGCTATCAATGGTGATTTACAAAAATTAGGAGGAGGAATATTCTTATGTACTCCTAATAATGTAAATGTAGAAGGAAATATTACTGATGAACAAGCTCCTCAAAAGAGTAGTTCAAGAGTTAAAAAAGAAGATGGTGAAGAAGAGGATGATTTCTTTTAGAAGTCATTCTTTTTTTATTTTTGAAAAATATGTTTGATATTCTTAAAAATATGTGCTATATTATTCGTTGTAAAGCAAGTGCGAAAGACGGAATATATTGGATTATCAGAGAGCTTGTGGTTAGGTGAAAACAAGTTATGAAGATATATTTAGATCACTTTCAAGTGCTATTTATGGATAAGATAAATACGGTGACGCGTTATAGTATAGAGATGTTTTTTAACATAAATTAAGGTGGTACAGCGGTATATTCGCCCTTAGGGGAATATATCGCTTTTTTTATTTATCTATTCATGAACTTAGAATAAGGAGGATTTATGTTTCTAAGTATTATTTTATTAATAGTGGGGTTTGTAATACTTATTAAAGGTGCTGATATTTTTGTAGATGGTGCTAGTAATGTAGCTTCTAACTTCAAAGTATCTAAGATGTTAATTGGTTTAACTATTGTTGCTTTTGGTACTTCTGCACCAGAGTTTGCTGTATCAGTTAAATCATTAATTTCTGGTCATGGAGATATCGTTTTAGGTAACGTAATAGGTAGTAATATATTAAATATATTATTAATATTAGGTACTGCTTCATTATTTCATTCATTAAATGTAAAAAATAATACGGTTAAGAAAGAGTTACCAATTACTTTATTGATATCATGCTTATTTGCAGTACTTTTATCAGATAATTTATTTGATAGTAGTGTAGTTAATAAGTTTACTAGATCAGATGGTGTAGTTGTATTATTGTTCTTTTTAGTATTTATTTATTACTTAATTAGTTTAACACGTAATAAGATAGATGCTGATCAAGAAGAAAATGATATTATGCCTATTGGTAAATCTATATTATTTACTGTATTAGGTATTGTTGGAATAGTATTAGGAAGTAACTTTGTAGTAGATAGTGCTTCTGATATTGCTTCAATATTAGGAGTTAGTCAAAGAATGATTTCTTTAACTATAGTAGCGTTAGGTACATCATTACCTGAACTTGTAACTAGTGTTACAGCTACACGTAAGGGTGAATATGATATTGCGATAGGTAATGTAGTAGGTAGTAATATATTCAATGTAGGTATGGTTATAGGTATTCCTGTTGCTATATTTGGTGGTATTGGTACTATTTCATTTAGCTATATAGATTTAGCCGTAATGATACTTGCTGCAGTATTATTATTTGTATTTTCATTTAAAGATTATAAGATATCTAAGAGAGATGGAATATGTTTCTTAGTGTTATTTGTAATTTATTATAGTTATGTAATTTTTAATTAGGAGGAGGTAATTTTATGAAATTTGAAAAGTTAAAAAATGGAAAGATCTCAGAAGTTGAAAATGAATATACTGAGTATTGGAAAAAGATAGATATTTTAAATAAGTCTACAGAAAATAGAAAAGGAAATAAAGAATTTGTTTTCTATGATGGACCAATTTATGCTAATGCTAAACCTGGAATCCACCATGTGTTTGCAAAAACTATAAAAGATGCTTTCTGTAAGTTTAAAGTTATGGAAGGTAATTATGTATTAAGAAAGATTGGTCTTGATACACATGGATTACCAATTGAAGTAAATGTAGAGAAAAAACTTGGATTTAAAAATAAAAATGATATTGAAAAATTAGGAGTAGAAAAGTTCTGTCAAGAATGTCATAAAGAAACAGCAACTAATATTGATGAGGTTAAAAAAGTTACTGATATGATGGGACAATTTATTGATTTTGATGATCCTTATGTTACTTGTGATAATGATTATATTGAATCTGAATGGTGGATTGTTGATCAATTAAATAAAAAAGGTTTAATTTATTATGGAAATAAAGTATTACCTTATTGTCCTAGATGTGGTACTGAACTTGCTTCTCATGAAGTTTCTCAAGGATATAAAGAAGTATCTGTAAATACAGTTATTGTTCCATTTAAATTAGTAGATGAAGACACTTATGTATTAGTTTGGACAACTACTCCATGGACTTTAATGGCAAATGTTGCTTTATGTGTTAATCCATCACTTGAATATGTAAAAGTAAATAGTAAGGGTTATAAATTTATTGTTGCTAAAGAGTTAGCTGATACTGTATTAGGTGATGAATATGAAGTTCTTGAAACTTATAAAGGTACTGATTTAGTTGGTAAGAAATATGAACAATTAATGCCTTTTGTTAAAGTAGAAGGAAAAGCATTTGAAATCTTAGCAGATAATTATGTTACTGCAAGTGATGGTACTGGTATTGTTCATATAGCTCCTGCTTATGGTGTAGATGATAATCGTGTAGCATCTGCTAATGGTATTACATTTATTAATCCTGTAGGAAAAGATGGTTGTTATACTGAAGGTCCTTGGGCTGGAAGACTAGTAACTGATCCAGAACTTGAAATTGATATTATTAAATATTTAAAAGGTGAAGATAAGTTATTTAAAAAAGTTAAAATGACACATGATTATCCACATTGTTGGAGATGTAAACAACCACTAGTTTATTATGCTAAACCAGCTTGGTATGTTAATAATACTTCTTGTAAAGATAAGATAATCGCAGAAAATAAAAAAATTAATTGGTTCCCAGATTATGTTGGTGAAAAGAGATTTGCTAACTGGTTAGAGAATATGATTGATTGGGGTATTTCTAGAAATAGATATTGGGGATGTCCATTACCTATTTGGACTTGTGAATGTGGTCATTTTGAAACAATTGGTAGTGTAAAAGAATTAAGAGAAAAAGCTATTGAAGATGTAGCAGAGGATATTGAATTACATAGACCATATGTTGATAATATTCATATTACTTGTCCACATTGTGGAAAGACTATGTCACGTGTATTAGATGTTATGGATGTTTGGTTTGATTCAGGAGCTATGCCTTATGCTCAATATCACTATCCATTTGAAAATAAAGAATTATTTGAATCTCAATTTCCAGCTGACTTTATTGCTGAAGGTGTAGATCAAACTCGTGGATGGTTTTACGTATTACTTGTTTTATCTACTTTAATTAGTGGTGAATCAAGTTTCAAAAACGTTGTAGTTAATGATATGATGTTAGATGCTCATGGTAAGAAGATGTCTAAATCTGTTGGTAATATTATTAATCCTGTTGAGATTATGACACAATACGGAGCAGATACAATTAGATTTTATATGTTATATACTTCTCCAGTATGGACTCCATTACGATTTGATGAAAATGGTGTAAAAGAAGTTTATTCTAAATATGTATCTACTTTTAAAAATGCATATTCATTCTTTGAAATGTATGCTAATGCTGATCATATTGATCCGAGAGAGTATGATATTCCTGTTAAAGATAGAGAATTAATTGATAGATGGTTAATTTCTAAATTAAATAAATTAGTTAAAAATGTTACTGATGCGATGAATGAATATGATTTAAATAAGGCTACTAAGTATATAGTTCCTTTCTTAAATGATGATTTATCTAATTGGTATATTAGAAGTAATAGAAGAAGATTCTGGGATTCTGAATTAACTGAATCTAAAAAGGCTGTATACTTAACTACTTATGAAGTACTTGAAACTCTATGTAGATTATGTGCTCCTATAACTCCATTCTTAACTGAAGAAATTTATATGAAGTTAACTGGTAAGGAATCAGTACATTTAGCTGATTATCCGAAATACAATAAAAAGTTAGTAGATGAAAAAGTAGAAGAAAGAATGGATTTAGTAAGAGATATTTGTTCTTTAGGAAGATTTGCAAGAGAAGAAGTTAATATTAAAGTAAGACAACCTATTTCTGATGTAATCTTACCGCTTGATAATAAAAAGATTATTGGAGACTTACTTCCAATAATTCAAGAAGAATTAAATGTTAAGAATGTAGAATTTAGAGAAGATATGAGTGAATATCTAGAATATACAATTAAACCTAACTTTAAAGAATTAGGTAAAGTATTAGGACCTAAGATGAAGACTCTTCAAGATGTATTATCTAAATTTAGTAAGAAAGATATTTTAGAAGTACAGTCAGGAGAAAAGAAAGTTGATCTTGATGGAGAAGAATTTACTTTAACTAATGATATGGTAATTATTTCTTTAAAACAAAAAGAAGGATTTACTGCTACTGTTAATGATAAGACTTGTGTAGTACTTGAAACTACTTTAACTGAAGAATTAATCTTAGAAGGATTAATGAGAGAATTTGTAAGAACAGTTCAAGCTTTAAGAAAAGAAGCAGACTTTGTAATTACTGATCATATTAAAGTATACTTCAATGGTACTGATAAAGTTAAAGCTATGATGAATACTTATAAAGATTATATAATGGGTGAAGTATTAGGTGATGAGTTAATTGAAGTTGATGATGAGTTTAATACAGAACTTAATGATGAAAAAGCATTTATCAAAGTAGAGAGAATATAATTAAAGGGACTATATATTAGTCTCTTTTTTTGTTATAATTTATGGTAGGAGAATGCTATGAAGAGACATAATACTAAAAAATTACTTATTATAATTATAGTACTATTTATTAGTATTGGTTTTGCTGTGCTTACAAGTAATTTAAATGTTGCTACTACTCTTACATTTAGAGAAAATGTATGGGATATTCACTATGAAAATTTAAAATTAATTGATTGTAGTAGTGATAATCCTACTCTTACTTTAGATAATGATAAAGATGAAATTACTATTGGTAATACTTTTGATATACCAACTGATTATATAGAATTTAGTTTTGTTGTATTAAATGCTGGTACAATTGATGCAGTACTTAATCAAATTAATGTTAATTTAACAACAGAACAACAAAAATATATAGAATATAGTTTTAAGTATGTTTTAGATGATAGTACTGTTGCGGTAAATGATAAATTGTTTGCTGGTCAAGGAAAACTAATTAAAGCAAGATTTTCTTATAAGTATGATATTAATGAGTTTTCTACTTTAGATAATACTTCTATAACTATAGGATTTAAGTATATACAACCTCAGTCTAGTTCTGTTACTACATGGAATTATGAATATACTGGTACTGAACAAGTATTTTATGTACCAAAGAATGGAATATATAAAATAGAAGCATGGGGAGCACAAGGTGGAAGCTGTTCTAATCCTACTACTACGTATATAGGTGGATATGGAGGATATTCTGTTGGTACAATAAGTTTAACTAAGAATCAGGCGATATATGTAAATGTAGGTGGATCTGGTGAAGATTCTAAGGGATTAGATTATATTTATAACCTAGAGGGTGGTTATAATGGTGGAGGATCTGGTGGTAAGAATGGTAAAAATGAAAACACTTCCACTTGGGCTGCTGGTGGTGGTGCGACACATTTAGCTATTTCAGATGGTGTTTTATCTTCTTTTTCTTCTAAAATTTCAGATTTATTACTCGTATCTGGAGGTGGCGGAGGATCAGGATGCTATATTACAAATGGATTTGTTGGTGGTGCCGGTGGTGGATATATAGGCAATAGTGGAAATGGTGTCACACCTCGAGCGACAGGTGGTACACAAAGTAATGGAGGTACTTCACATAATCCAGACTTACATATACCTGCATCTTTTGGCTTAGGAGCTTCCGTAGATAATAGTAAATTTGATACTATTTGGAATTCAGCCGGCTCAGGTGGCGGCGGTGGTTACTATGGTGGTGGTTTAGGATTTAATCAATATGGCTCTGCTGGAGGTGGCTCTGGATATATTGGAAATACTAATTTAAGTAATAAAGTTATGTATTGTTATAATTGTCAATCATCAGAAAATGAACAAGATGAAACTCATATAAAAACAAGAAGTACTACTAATGTAAATTCTACTGCTACTAGTAATTATGCTAAAATTGGTAATGGTTTTGCTAAAATAACATTTGTTAGTTAAAGGAGATAGATAATATGACAGGTGCTAAGAATGAAGAGTTTATTAAATTTAGAAATAATATTTTAATTGTTTTAGCAGTTACACTTATTTGTATTGCTTTTGTAATATTATTATTTGGTAAAGGTATAAATAGTGGACCTATTAATAAAAAAATAAAGAATAAAGAGACATTTCTTATTTATATAACTAGTTCTGATTGTGATAAATGTAGTGAAGTAAGAGATTTTCTTGATGAGAAAAATGTTACTTATGAAGAAATATATGAAACTAGTAGTCAAGCAAAAAAGATATTTAAAGAATACAATTTTGTATTAGATGGAACTGTTGCTCCGGCTATAGTATTTGTTTATAAAGGTAAAATTTATTCTAACTTTGTTAATATAAAAGATACTGAAGAGTTAAGTGAATTTGTTGATCATTATAAATTAAGTAAGTAGGTGATATTATGGGAAAAGTTGCATTAGTTACTGGAAGTAATAGAGGTATAGGTAAAGCTATTATAGAAGAGTTTGCGAAAGCAGGGCTTGATGTAGTTATTAATTATTGTCATCATGAAGAGGAAGCTAAGAAACTACAAAAGTATATTTCTAAAAGATATAATGTTTCTGTAATGGTAGTTAAATGTGATATATCTAAAGAAGATGAAGTAGAAAATATGATTAATGATATATGTGATGCTTTTGGAGGAATAGATATTTTAGTTAATAATGCTTCTGTTTGCAGAGATTCTTTATTCTTAGATAAATCTATTAAAGATTTTAAAAGAATACTTAGTGTTAATTTAATTGGTACTTATTTAGTTAGTAAATATGTTGCGAAGAGTATGTTAGATCATAAGAAGGGTAAAATTATTAATATAGGTAGTAGTAATGCTATTGATACTTATTATCCTGAAAGTTGTGATTATGATGCATCTAAAGCAGGTGTTATTTCTCTTACTCATAATATGGCTAGAGAGTTTGCTCCTCATATTCAAGTTAACTGTGTTTGCCCTGGATGGGTTAAAACTGATATGAATAAAGATTTGACAGTAGAGCAAGTAAGTGAGTATAATAAGAAAATCTTGCTTGGGAGATTTGCAGAACCTGAAGAGATTGCTAAAGTAGTATTATTTTTGGCATCTAATAAAGCAAGTTATATTAATGACTCTATTATTAGAGTTGATGGTGGAAAATTTAATGAGTAAGGGGATGTTTTTATGTATAATGAATTAGGAATTAGAGATGAAGTTGTTAATTTAGTAAATGAAAGTGATAAAGAATTAAAGAATATATTTAATAGTATTGATGAATTATGTGACTATAATAGTTTAAGAGTACTTAGTAGTTTTCATAAGTTTGAAGTATCTGAGGCTTGTTTTAATTCTACAACTGGTTATGGTTATAATGATTTAGGAAGAGATACTATTGAAAAGATATTTGCAGATATATTTGGATGTGAAGATGCCTTAGTTAGAAGTCAATTTATATCTGGTAGTCATGCTTTAACTGTATGTTTATTTGGATTACTTCGTCCTGGAGATACATTACTTAGTATTTGTGGTAAACCATATGATACATTAGATGAAGTTATTGGAATTGTACCTAATAATTCTTCTTTAATGAGTTTTGGTGTTAATTATGCTCAAATAGATTTATTAAATAACGATTTTGATTATGATAAGATAAGAGAATATATTACTAATAATAAAGTTAAAGTAATTGAGATTCAAAGAAGTAAGGGATATTCTACACGTAAGAGTTTAACTATTGATAAAGTAGAAAAAGTTATTAAGTTTATAAAAGAAATTGATTCTAATATTATTATTATGATTGATAACTGTTATTGTGAATTTGTATCTAATAGAGAACCTGTAGCAGTAGGTGCAGATATTATGGTTGGTTCATTAATTAAGAATTTAGGTGGTGGTATTGCACCTAATGGAGCATATATTGCAGGTCGTCATGATTTAGTTGAATTATGTGCTGAGAGATTAACTCTTCCTGGAGAAGGTAGAGAAGTTGGACCATCTTTAGGAATTAATAAACAAATACTACAAGGTTTATTTATGGCTCCATCTGTTGTTGCTTCTGCTTTAAAAACTGCAATACTTACATCACATGTACTTGAAAAATTAGGTTATGATGTGGAACCAAAATTTAATGAACTTCGTGCTGATATAGTTCAAAATATTATATTTAGAGATTCAAATTTATTAATAGAATTTACTAGAGGTATTCAACAAGCTAGTCCAATTGATTCTAATGCAATAGTAGAGGCATGGGATATGCCAGGATATACTGATAAAGTTGTTATGGCAGCTGGTGCATTTACTCAAGGATCTTCAATTGAATTATCATGTGATGGTCCTATTAGAGAACCTTATATTGCTTATATGCAAGGTGCTTTAACTTATAACTATGGTAAATTAGGATTAATGAAAGCTGTAGATAGAATTTATAAATAAGAAGAGAAATCTTCTTTTTTTTATGTTAAAATGTTAATAGTAGGTGATGAATATGAATAAGTTAAATATAATTAATAACGGTATTATGATAATGTTTTTTGTATATCTATTTTGGATGTATAAGTCAAAGGATAATCCTAATACTCCAACAGGAAGAATCTTTAATAGATTACTTATCTCTAATGGATTGGTTTTAATATCTAATTTTATATGGTTATTTGCTGGACATTTCTTAAGAGATTATGAGTCTATTGCGACTATATTCTATAATATATATTTAGTATTTAAAACTCTTTGGATTTATTATCTTACATATTATACTATTTTATCTTCTTATGAGAATAATAGGTTATCTATGGATATTTATGAGACATATAAGAAAAAAATTGAGATTATTAGTTATATTGTATTAATTATTGCATCTATTATTCAATTTCTTTTACCTTTAGAGATTTTATATGATGATAATGATGTTTTATTAAAAGTAACTGGATTAGGTGTTAAATATTGGTATTTATTTTTAGTATTTGGATTTATTTTCTGTGTATCTTTCTCTTTATTTGTTTTAAGAAATAAAAAGAATAGCTCTAATACAGTAGTTATAAAAAAGAAAAAAGGTATGTTTGGAATAATTATAGTTATTTCTTCTATATTTTTCTTCTTAAAATATATTGATACAACTCTTTCTTTAGCAATAATTGCGACTACTATGATTAGTTATTTACTTTATTTTTCTAAAGAGGATCCAGATCTTAAATTAATTAATAAACTGGAATTCGCAAATGAGCAAGCTAGTAGAGCTAATAATGCGAAAGTGGACTTTCTTGCTTCTATGTCACATGAGATAAGAACTCCATTAAATGCGATAGTTGGATTGTCTCAATTAATTAAATCATCTGATTCGATGGAACAAATTAAAGAAGATTCTACTGAAATAATGATTGAATCAGAGAACTTATTAGAAATTGTTGATAGTATTTTAGATATTAATATGTTAGAAGCTGGTAAGATTGAACTTATTGAGATGAAATATAATATGAAAGATGAATTTTATGATATATTTAAAAAGGTATCTATAAGACTTGATAATAAACCTATAGAGTTTAAGACAAATATAACTAATGATTTACCTTATTTATTGTATGGAGATATTGAAAAGATAAAAAGAATAATAACTAATTTACTTACTAATGCAGTTAAATATACTGAACAAGGAACTGTAGATTTTACTGTAGACTGTCATAATATTGGGGATATTTGTAATCTTGTTTTTACTATAAAAGATACAGGTAGAGGAATGTCACAAGAACAATTGGATAAATTATTTACTAAATTTTATAGATTAGATGCTGATAGAGATAGTTCTATAGAAGGAACAGGTTTAGGTTTATCAATTACTAAATCTTTAGTAGAATTAATGGATGGTGAAATTAAAGTAGATAGTAAATTAGGAGAAGGTTCTACTTTTATAGTTACATTAAGTCAAAAAATAAAAAATTAAGAAGAGAAATCTTCTTTTTTTCATACTTCTATTTTTATCACATATATTTTCTTAGAGGTGAAGATATGATAAAAAGAAGAAAACTATGGTATATGATGTTATTTAGTATAATATTTGTATTAAGTATTTATTATGTTACAATGCCTAATGATTTATTAAGTACTAAGATTAATATAGGAAAGAAAGATAGTGATAAAGTTATTGAGACAATAGAAGAGGCTTCTTCACTTGTAGCTTTAAGAGTTAATCTTCAAGAGGAAAGACAAGAAGAGATGACTGTTTTACAAAAACAATTAACAGAAGATTTAACTAGTGATGAAAAAAATGAAGCATATGAGAAGATTAAATATTTAAATCAAATAGAATCTTTAGAAGAAGAAACAGAGACTAGAATTAATAAAGAATTAGGATTAGATTGTTTTGTGAAAATAGATAATACTAATATTAATACTGTTTGTATTTCAAGTAAGCATGATGCGGCTTTAGCTAATAAAGTAATGAGATTAATACAAAATGGTTTTGATACTAAGAAATATATTACTGTTAAATTTCAGAAAAAATAGAACTTATATATTATTTAGTCATAGATTACTATAGGTGATAATATGACTAAATCTATTTTAACTAATCGTGAAAAAGAAATCTTTTCTTATTTAATTAATGATTATAGTACTAAACGTATTTCTTATCTTTTAGGTATAAGTGAGAAGACTGTTAGAAATCATATTTCTAATGTTATTCAAAAATTAGGTTCTAATAGTAGAAGTGGGGCAATACTAGAATTAATTAAATTAAATGAATTTACTTTATAGCGTACTAAATTGTACGTTTTTTTCATATATTTTAATGGTGATAATATGATTAGAAGAAGAGCTATTAGAAAGATATTTATTACTACATTATCATTATTTATTATATTAACTGTATCTACTATTACTAATTTTAAAGATACTTTAAGTGTTAATGTTCAGTTGGAAGATGTTACTAATCTTACTAATGGATGTGTATATCTTCTTAATGATAAAGGTTATTTAGTTAGAAAAAATATATTTATAGATAGTAATAATATTACTGATAGTATTAGAAAAGTTATTAATTATTTAAAGATTAATAATGATGAGAAGTATTCTTCTAATTTCATTGGGACTATTCCTAGTACTTGTATTTTAAATGATCTATTATATGATGAGGGTTATGTTACTTTAAACTTTAGTAAAAGTTTTTTAGATAATAATAATATTGATATTTGTGTTTCTTCTATTGTTTATAGTATTTATGCTTTAGGTGATGTAGAAGGTATTACTATATTAGTAGATGATAGTTATTTAGATGGTTATCCTAAAATTATAAAGAAAGATATTGATATTAATAAAGAGAGTTTTTTAACTAGTAGAGAAGATATTACTAAAGTAGTTATTTATTATTTGATGAATGATAATTTTGAGTATTATTATGTACCTGTTACTAAGTATTTAAATGATTCTAGAGATAAGATTAATATTATTGTAGATCAATTAGCTAGTAATACTTCTTATGATTTAGTTAGTCTTGTGAATAGTAATATAGAGTTGATTAATTCATATGAAGAAAATGATATGATGGTTCTTAATTTTAATAATTATTTATTTGATAGTGATAATAAAGTACTTGAAGAAGTTTTATATTGTATATCTTATTCTGTGTTTGATAATTATGATGTGGATATGGTTATGGTGGAAGTAGATGGTAAAAATATATATTCAATTGATAGGAAAAGCTTATAAATATTAGAAAAAAGTGAAAAAAGTACTTGAATTATAAGTACTTTTATTATATAATCTTAGTTGTCAGTTGAATATGTCTGCGTAGCTCAGCTGGATAGAGCAATCGCCTTCTAAGCGATCGGTCAGGCGTTCGAGTCGCCTCGCGGACACCATATTGATATAAAACGATGTACTTTATGTATATCGTTTTTTTTGACTTTTTTGCCTAATTGTGCTATAATATGTCTTGTTTTTAGAGGGGTTTTTATGGTGGATAAGAATAATTTTATTTCATTCAATAAATTGTATAAAGCAATTAAAGAAGTTGCATATTATGATCAATTAAATAGAGAGTATAATCAGATGACATTTAATAGTTTATTTTATGGTAATTTTGGTGATTATGCTTTATCTCATTATGATTATAGTAAAAGTAGTATAGTTATTAATAAAAGATTATTTTATTCAATTTTTGATGATAATACTTTTTATATTAAGAATGAGAATGGTAAACTTACTATTAATAGTGAAAAAGCTGATGATTATTTTTATAGTGTTATTTTAAATAATGAAGATATTTTTAATAAGATGATTAATGATTATGAAGATTATAGAGAATTTCACACTGAACATTTAAAAGATGCTTATGTTGTAAGTGTTGACGGAAATAGTGATTATTGTTTAGATTTAACTGATATTGCATTATCTTTTAAAAGAAAATCTGAAGATCAAGAAAGAGATATAGTTGAATATAGGCGTTTTCTTAGAGGAACTAAGAATATTGAAAAATGTATTGAAGGTAATTTAAAAATGGTTCAATATATTAAAGAAAATGAAAGTGCATATATTAATAGATGGATACAAATAGATAAAAGAGCTTTACCTAAATGGGTAAATAATGCGATTAAATATTATGAATCTAAACACAAGAATATCATTTTTAAATTAGTTGATAAGTTGCCATTTAATAAACAACCAGTACCTATTAATGTAGAAGAAAACAATAAGAAAGTTTTAATTTCTAAAGATGATTTATATGATAGAGTTAAAATTAGTAATGATCTTTTATTTAAACGTGTGGATGATCACTTTGAAATTAATGAATATTATATTAATGATTTAAAATTTATTGACTTAAGTAATGTAGATTTTAAAGATGTATTAGTAAGTGGTATAGATTTTACTGATACAAATATTAATTATTTTGATCCACAAAAAGTTTATAAAAAAGATTTAAGTTATTGTAGATTTGGCGATATTGATATGAAGGATAATAATATACCATTTTCTCATTATACTGATTTTAATGAAGTTAATTTATGTGGTACTGTTATTTATGGTGATAGTGATTTTAGATTTAATTTAAATGGTGCGATTACTGATAGTAATACTAATATCATTTATGATCATAGTGTACAAAAATATAATAAGAAAAAATAAGTTAAAAAAACTTATTTTTTTTTAGTTATTTTAAATCTCTAATCAAATATATATATAGGAGGTTAGAGAAAGATTTGAAAATAGTTTTACAGGAAGGTAGGAGTGACTGCGGTGTTTGTTGTCTTCTTAGTATTATTAGATATTATGGTGGAGGTGTATCTTTAGAATACTTAAGAGAGATTACTAATACTAACCGTGATGGTGTTTCTGCCTATAATTTAATAGAGGCTAGTAAAAGTTTAGGATTAGATGCTTATGGCGTAACAGGCAAACTAGAAAATATAGAGACTGATAACTTACCGTGTATTGCCCATGTAAATGTAGGTTCTAATTATCAACATTTTGTAGTTATCTATAAAATATCAAATAATAAAATAATTATAATGGATCCAGCTAAAGGTAAGAGAATATTATCTTTATCAGAATTTAGATTAATGAGTACAAATAATTATATATTTATTAAATATAAGAAAAAATTACCAGTATTAAATAATAAAAAATATATGAATCACTTTATACTAAGTTATATTAATAAAAATAAAATAATTCTTGTCATGCTATCCTCTATTTTATTTAATAATTTAATACTAGATATAATTTTATCTTTTAATTTTAAATATATTATTACGTATTGTATTAATTATAAGAATTCTATAAATATATATCTTATATCTTTAGTAATGGTATTTATCAGTTTAATTAGTTATTTACTTAATATTATTAATAAAAAAATTCTATTTAAAATTATTTTTATGTTTGATTTTAATACTACCTGTAGTACATTTAAACATCTTCTCTTACTTCCATATTATTACTATAAGAATAGAACGGTAGGTGAGGTATTATCAAGATTTAGTGATCTAACTACTATTAAGAATTACTTAATAGAAATTATTTCTTCTTTTCTAAGTGATTTAATTAGTTTAATTATATTTTTTATATTTATTTTTAATATTAATAAGTTACTAAGTTTATTTATTATTATTTATTTTTTCACATCCATTTTCATCTCATTACTTAGTAATAAAAGAAAAAAGAAATTGTATAAAAATGTTAAATTAAGTGAAGAAGCTATCAATAGTTATATAGTAGAATCTATTAGTAATGTAGACACTACTAAAAGTAGTCATTTAGAGAAGAGATTTATTGATAAGTTTTCTTTAAAATATAAGAGGTTTTTAAATTATAATTATGATTATTTAAATAATGTAGATTTCTATAATATGTTTTTAAAATTAATAGAAGATTTATTATTAATTGTTACTTATGGTTATGGTGGATATTTAATTGTATGTAATAAGATTGGATTAAGTGACATGATTGTCTTTATTACTTTTTTTACTTATAGTCTAAGATTAATTAATAAGATAATTAATTTGATTATGGAGTATTCTACTTTTTGTGTTTCTTTAAATAGAATAGAAGATATTTATTCTTTATGTAGAGAAGATTTTTCTAAGAGTTATTTCTTTTTACCATATGATATGAAGGGGAATATTCTTTTTAATAATTTATCTTATAAAATTGATAATAAAATCTTATTTAATAATATTAATTTAACTATTAATTATGGTGATAAAGTATTATTCTTTGGAAATAGTGGAAGTGGAAAGAGTACTTTATTTAAGATGTTACTTAGATATATAGATGTAGATTATTCTATGATTAATATTAATGGTATAGATCTTAATCATTATCATTTAGAAAATATTAGAAGATATATTACTTATGTTAGTTCTAATGAATTATTATTTAGTGATACCATTTATAATAATATTTGTTTATATAAAGAGATTAGTGATGAAGATTTTTTAAAAGTTATAAAGATCTGTAGAGTAGATCTTATATTTGGAGAAGATTTAAATAATTATAATAGTATGTTAGAGGAGAATGGTTTCTTACTTAGTAGTGGTGAAAGACAGAGAATTATTTTAGCAAGAAGTATACTTAGAGGTAGTAATATTTATATTTTTGATGAAGCTTTTGGTCAAATAGATATTGATTTAACTAATAAAATAATAAGTGATTTATTTGAATATTTAAAAGATAAGACAGTTATAGTGATAAGTCATAGAAATAATTCTAAGAAATATTTTAATAGGATACTTAAGTTAGTAGATGGTAAGATTTATGAAAAATAAATATGAAGAATTTAATGTAGTAATATTTTTTCTTATTATTACTTTTATATTAGAAATTATTTTATTTATTTCTTTAATTAATATTAATATAAGTACTTATAAAGTATTTAGTGGCGTTATTAGTAATGATAATTGTATTAGTTTATTAGTTGATAAAAAAGAGTTAGAAATATTACGAGATAATAAGAGACTATTTTTTAATAATAAAACTTATGACTATGAGATAGAAAGTATAGATAGGGAGTCAATTGATAATTATATATTAGTTAATATAAAGACTAAAATTAAAACTAAAAAATCTGTTATAAATGTTTCTATACTTGATAATAAAATATCAGTTATTAAAATATTTAAGATTATTTGGAAGGAGTGAAATATGAATAAAATTAATAATGAGGAACTAACAAAAATAAAGGGTGGATTTACTATGAATGGGTGGACATTTTTAGGTATTGCGGCAGCTATAGTGTTCATTTCAGGAATAATAGAGGGTATAACAAATCCGGAAAGGTGTATAAATCATGGAGAAAATTGATGATAGTAGACTATGTAATATAAAAGGTGGAGCAGATATTACATCAACTTTAGTTAATGCTTTTACAAATGTGATTAAAGTTCTTTTTGATGCAGGACATAGTGTTGGTTCGGCAATAAGAAGATTTGCTGAAGGTGATTTATGTCCTCTAGATTAGATATTTTTAAGATATTTTTTATAATTATTATGATTCCTATCGTAGGCTTTATATTTCAACATATTTTTGAAATTGGTATTCATTTGGGTACTTATTTGCGAATTTTGACGAATTTTCATTGTTTTTAGAAAAAAAATAAAGAAAACTTGTTGAAAAATAAATAATTGTTTGTTATAATCGTTGGTAGTTGAAGCGAAGGGAGGGATAAAGATGGCAACTAAAGTTACTGTTAGAGGAAATTTAGATCAAGCTCTAAGAAAGTTTAAACAAAAAGTAGCAAGAGACGGTGTCCCTTCAGAATGGAAAAAAAGAGAAGCTTACGATAAACCAGGGGTAAGAAGAAGAGCTGCTAAAAAAGAGGGAATTAAAAATTCTCAAAAAAGAAATCGTGCTAATAATAGAGATTATTAAAATCTCTATTTTTTTATTATTATTTTTATGATAAAATAACCGTGAGGTGGAAAAAATGGTAGAAAAGTTACAAAAAGATATGATTGAAGCTATGAAGAATCATGAAAAAGAAAGATTAACTGTAATTCGTATGGTTAAAGCAGCTATGGCTCAAGAAAGAATAGATCATAAAAAAGAAGAAAATGATGAGTTATTAATTGATGTTGTTAATAAACAAATTAAAATGAGAAAAGATTCTATTACTGAATTTGAAAAAGGTGGAAGACAAGATCTAGTTGAAAAGACTCAAGCTGAAATAGATGTATTAATGAATTATTTACCAGAACAATTATCTCATGAAGAAGTATTAAAAATAATTGATGAGATATTTAGTGAAGTTAATCCTACAGGACCTAAAGATATGGGTAAAGTTATGGGACCTGCTCAAGCTAAACTTAAGGGTCGTGCTGATATGAAGGAAGTTTCTTCAATTATAAGAGAAAAATTACAATAGAAATACTTTAGAAAGTATTTCTTTTTTTTTCATATAATTTATTAGGTGATATACTTGAGAGATTATATAAATAGATATTTTAATGATTTAGATTTTAGATATACTGTTTATTCTAATATGTTACATATTATTAATTATAATAAGATTATTTCTTTAGAAGATAACCGTATAAGTATTCTTTATAATAATAAGAGAATTATATTTAAGGGTAATAATTTTATTTTGAAAAAGATGTTAGATAATGAAGTATTAATTAGAGGGGTAGTGTTAGGGGTAGAAGTAAATGATATCTAAAATTACTTTAAAGATTACTGGTAGAAATAGTGATTATTTTACTAATATTTTAATAAGTAAAAATATAAATTTTAGTGTTATAAATAAGACTAGAAAAGAATTAATTATTACTGTTAGTGATAGAGATTATAAGAAGATTAAGAGTATTAAAACTAGTTATAAAATTAAAGTAATTAGAGTATATGGATTACTATATATTAAATATTTATTTAAGAATTATTTATCTTTTATTATTAGTTTTTTTATTTGTCTTATGTTAGTTATTATTACTAGTAATTTAATATTTGAAATTGATATTAATAGTAATAATACTAATTTAGAGAAGACTATATTAGAAGATTTAAAAGTAAGGGGAATATCTAAATATAGATTTAAGGTTAATTATGATAAAAAAAGAAAAATAGTTAATGAAATACTTAATGAAGAAAGAGATACTATAGAATGGTTAGAGATAGAAGAATATGGTACTAAGTATATTATTAATGTGGTTGAAAGAATTAAGAATACGGATAAAGAAGAATGTATTCCATCTAATATAGTTGCGAAGAAGGATGCAATTATTACTAGTGTAGAGGCTTATAGTGGAGAAGTATTAACTTATATTAATAAGAGTGTTAAAAAGGGAGATATATTAATTAGTGGAAGAATTTATAATAAAGAAGAAGTAGTTAATACTAAATGTAGTAGAGGTAGAGTATTTGGAGAAGTATGGTATCAAGTATTTGTAGATTTACCTAAACATTATTATGAAGAGAATGTTACTGGTAATGTAGAAAGAAGAATAGGAATAGATTTTTTTAATTATTCTAGTAAAAGTAGTTATAAGACTTATAAAAGAAAAGATATTGATATATATGATAATAAATTATTACCTATTAGATTGTTTTATACTGAATATTTAGAAACTAATGTTATTGATAAGTATTTTACTATTGATAATGTAGATGAATATGCATTAGAAAAAGCTACTACTAAGATGCTTAATAAGATAGGTAAGGATGATAGGATTGTACTTAAAAAGATTTTGAAAAAAGAGGAGAAAAATAGTAGAATAATAGTAGGGGTATTTTTTAAAGTGAATGAAGATATTACTAAAGTAGAAAACATTATAGATAATGGAGAGTGAGTTATGATAGATACATTTAATAATACGATACAAGAGATACTTAATCTTACATGGCCTATGCTTGTAATATCTAGTGTGGTACTTATTTCTGTTAGAGTTAGTTATTTAATTAAGAATAAAGAAAAGATAGTTATTTATAAAGAATTATTAATGTATGCTTTTATTATTTATACATTATGTTTATTCCAAATAGTTACTTTTCAGGATGATGTTTCTTTTGGTACTAATAATTTTATTCCATTTAAAGAGATTTTGCGTTATAATATGGGCAGTCGATTGTTCTTTAAGAATGTTATTGGGAATATGATATTATTTTTACCATTTGGATTCTTTATAAGTTTATATCTTAAAGAAGAAAAAGCTAATTTACCATTACTAATTATTTTAATTACTTCTTTTTCTATAGAAGCTGTTCAAATGATTATAGGTAGAGTATTTGATATAGATGATATTTTACTTAACTTAGTTGGTGGTTATTTAGGTTATTTAGTTTATTATTTCTTAAAGAAGATATGGGATAAGATACCTAATGTCTTAAAGAATGAATGGATACTTAATGCGATAGCGTTAATTATATTAATAATTATTATTACGATTATATAGGAGATATTATGGATAGTAGTAAAATTGAAATATTTAATCAAGTAGGGGAAGATATACCTGAACTTGAGACTGTTGAGAAAGTACTTTTAAGTGCGATTGAGAAAGAAAAATTAGAGGGAATTAATTTTAATTTAATTATAGTGGATAATGAATATATTCATGAATTAAATAAGAATTATAGAAATATTGATAGAGAGACTGATGTTATTACTTTTGCATTAGAGGATGATGATACTATGGTATTACCTGATAATATTAGAGTATTAGGAGATATTTATATTTCTATTGATAGAGCTAGAAGTCAAGCTGAAGAGTATGGTCATTCTTTCTTAAGAGAAATATGTTTTTTAGCTGTACATGGTTTTTATCATTTATTAGGATATGATCATATGACACCAGAGGATGAAAAGGTTATGTTTGGTAAGCAAGAGGAGGTACTAAGTGCTTATGGGATTACTAGGTAAGTTTTTTAAAACTAAGACTCCTGTTAGAAATAAAGATACTGGAACAGTAGTTGAAAGATATTGGAAGAGTTTCAATCATGCGATTGATGGTTTAGTTTATTCAATTAAATATGAACATAATATGATTATTATATTTAGTGCAGCTATATTAGTATCTGCATTAGGTTTATATTTTCAAATTAGTGAAGCTGAATGGTTATTTATATTATTTATATGTGGTGTGATTGCGGCATGTGAACTTATTAATTCTTCAATAGAAGCTACAATAGATTTAATTACAAGTGAGATGCATCCACTAGCTAAGATTGCTAAAGATACAGCATCTGCTGCATCACTAGTTTTATGTTTTGTTGCATTAATAGGTGGATTAATTATATTTATACCTAAATTTTTAGGATTATTTTAGGAGGTTATATGATAGATAAATTAATAAAATTACAAGAGAATAGTTATAGTCCTTATTCTAACTTTGCAGTTAGTGCTATAGCAGTTATGAAAGATGGAAGAGAATTTCCTGGAGTTAATGTAGAAAATGCTGCATATGGAGCCGCTATATGTGCTGAGAGAAGTGCAATACTTTCTGCTATTAGTAATGGATATAAGAAATATGATTTTAAGGAATTATATGTAATGGTATCTAGTGGAGATATTGGTATGCCATGTTTTCAATGTAGACAAGTAATTTCTGAATTATTTGAGAAAGATGCTATTATACATTGTTGTAGTACTAAAGGAGATATTAAAGATTATACAGTAGCAGAACTTTGTCCATATCCATTTGGAGAGGATGATTTAAAATGAGATGTGGATTTGTTAGTTTAGTAGGACGCCCTAATGTTGGTAAATCTACTTTACTTAATAGTTTATTAGGTATGAAGTTAGCAATTACTTCTAATGTTAGTGGTACTACTAGAAATGTTATACAAGGTATTTATAATGATGATGATTCTCAAATTATTTTTGTAGATACTCCAGGTGTACATAAACCAGTTAATAAATTAGGAAATTTAATGAATAAAAAAGCTTATCAAAATGCACATGATGTAGATGTAATACTATTACTTATAGATGCTACTCATGGATTTGGTAAAGGAGATCAATTTATATTAGATAAGATTAAAGATAGTGAATCTCCAATATTTTTAATTTTAAATAAAATAGATCAAGTTAAGGATAAGACTAAGTTATTAGAAGAGATTAATGAAGTTAAGGATAAATATAACTTTAGTGAAATTATACCAATAAGTGCTAAAAGAAATAATAATATAGATGAGTTAATTAAATGTATTAAGAAGTATCTTAATGAGATGGATAGAATATATTCTGAAGAAGAGTTAACTAATGTATCTACTAGATTTATTATGGCTGAATTTGTACGTGAAAAGATTTTAGAGCTTACTAGAGATGAAATTCCACATACAGTTACTTGTTATGTTGAAAACTTTGAAGAGAATTCTAAATCCATTCATATACAAGTATTAGTTGTAGTAGATAGAGAAAATATTAAGAAGATTATTATTGGTAAGAATGGTGCTATGCTTAAAGAAATTGGTACTAGAGCTAGACATGATATGGAAGAATTCTTAGGTAAGAAAGTATTCTTAGAGACTTATGTTAAGACTATAAAAGATTGGCGTAATCAAGAAAAGCTATTTGTAGAATTAGGTCTTGATGATAAAGATGAATAAATTTTTGTATAAATAAAAAATAAATCACCACTATATATGTAGAGGTGATTTTATGAATAAACAAGAAAAATTATTATGGGAATTATTTAAGAAGACTGGAGATATTAAATACTATAACTTATTACAAGAATTAAAAAAGAAGTGATTAAATGAAAATAGAAGCAGTAGAAGGTATTGTACTTAGTGAAGTTAATTATAGTGAGTCTAGTAAAATACTTAATGTTTTAACTAGAGATTATGGACTTATAGGTATAATGTCTAAAGGATGTAGAGGTATTAAGAGTAAACTTAGAGGTGTTAGTAGAAAACTTATATATGGTACTTTTAATATTTATTATAAAGAGGGTGGAGTATCTACTCTTATTAGTGTGGATTTAATTAATTCTTTTTCTAAAACTATGATGGATTTAACTAAGATTAGTTATTCATCTTTTATCTTAGATTTAGTTCTACAGGTAGTTAGACAAAATAATGAAAGTAAGATATTTGATTTACTAAGAGATAGTTTGGTTAAAATAGAAGAGGGTATTAATCCTTTAGTAATAACTAATATATTAGAATTAAAATTATTAGAGTATTTAGGAGTTAAACCTAACTTAGATTCTTGTAGTTTATGTGGTAGTACTAAAAATATAGTAAGTTTATCTGGTACTGATCATGGATTTGTATGTGGAGCGTGTTTCACTAATCAAAGAATTACTAATACAGATACAATTAAAATGATTAGACTATATGACTTAGTAGATATTTCTAGTATTAATAAATTAGATATAGATAAAGATATTATGAATGAGATAAATACTTTTATAGATGAATATTATGAAAAATATACTGGATTATATATTAAAAGTAAGGATTTTATTAAACAAGTTAATAGATTAGATAATACTAATTAGCAAGTTAAAACTTGCTTTTTTTTGTGAAATGTGGTATAATTTAGACACTTTTGATGCATAGGGGTATTAAGAGTTTAGGGGGTTAAATTTATGAGTTATAGAATTAAAGAAAGAGAATTATTAAAATTCGATAATATAATCTTTATTTTATCTATTATTGGATTAGTTGTTTATACTACTTTATTTTTATTAATAGATAGTATGATTAAATATTTATTCTTAGTATTTGGTATTTATACTATTGTTACTTTAGTATTATCTTTAAAAAATATAGTTAGTTATATTAAAGTAAAAAAGATTAAGAAGTATAATGGTACAAGAGTAAACTTAAAACTATTTAATAGTAGAAAAAGAAAGGTTACTAAAGCTTTAGATGTACAATATTAATAATATTGATACATATATTAAAGTTAGAAAATAATATTGACAATTTATAAATTTAAGTTTATATTATTGGCATAAGTGTGATGACGGGTGTGGAATACCCAGAGCAGTATAGTAATGAAGCTGATTCTTCTAGAATAAGTAAGGTGGAACCGCGGAGTATAACTTCGTCCTTACATTATTCTAGAAGTTTTTTTATTATTATATTGTATATAAGGAGGAGATATAATGGAAAAAGTCACAATGGAAAAATTAGTTAATTATTGCAAACAATATGGATACATATTTCAAGGAAGTGAAATATATGGTGGATTAGCTAACACTTGGGATTATGGTCCATTAGGTAGAGAACTAAAAAATAATATTAAGGATGCATGGTGGAAGAGATTTATTCAAGAAGAAAAGAATAGTTATGGATTAGATGCAGCTATCTTAATGAATCCAGAAGTATGGATTGCTTCAGGACATGTTTCTAGTTTTGCTGATCCTCTTATTGATTGTAAGAGTTGTAAGACTAGACATAGAGCTGATAAGTTAATTGAAGAATTTACTAAGGGAGAAGAAACAGGAGATGGATGGAGTAATGAAAAACTAGAAAGTTTTATTGCTGATAATAAAGTTCCTTGTCCTAATTGTGGTAAAAGTGATTTTACTAATATTCGTCAATTTAATTTATTATTTGAAACTCATATGGGTGTTACTGAAGATAATTTATCTAAAGTATATTTAAGAGGTGAAACTGCTCAAGGTATTTTTGTTAACTTTAATAATGTACAAAGAACTATGAGAGCTAAAGTACCTTTTGGTATTGGTCAAATTGGTAAAGCTTTTAGAAATGAGATTACTCCAGGAAACTTTATATTTAGATTAAGAGAATTTGAACAAATGGAATATGAATTTTTCTGTAAACCAGATACTGATTTAGAGTGGCATGCATATTGGAAGAAGACTTGTTTAGAATTCTTAGAGAGTTTAGGATTAAGTAAAGAAAATTTAAGATATAGAGATCATGAACCTCATGAATTAGTATTCTATAGTAAAGCAACTACTGATATTGAATATAACTATCCTATGGGATGGGGAGAATTATGGGGTATAGCAGATAGAACTAATTATGATTTATCTGTACATGAAAATCACTCTAAAGTAGATTTAAAATATTTAGATCCTGAAACTAATGAGAAATATTTACCTTATGTTATTGAACCATCTGTTGGTGTAGATAGATTAATTCTTGCAGTACTATGTGATGCTTATTGTGAAGAAGAATTAGAGGGTGGAGATACTCGTGAAGTATTAAAACTTATTCCAAAACTTGCACCATATAAAGTTGCAGTATTACCATTAAATAAGAAATATCATGGAGAAAAAGCTGAAGAGATTTATCAAAACTTATCTAAGAAATTTATGGTTAGTTATGATGAGTCTGGTTCTATTGGTAAGAGATATAGAAGATGTGATGCAATTGGTACTCCATTTGCTATAACAATAGATGATGAGACTTTAAATAATAATACAGTTACTTTAAGAAATAGAGATACTATGGACCAAATAGTATTAAAAGTAGAAGAAGTAGAAGATTATATAAATAAAGCTATAGAAAAATAGGAATTTATTCCTATTTTTTTATTGTTTATTATTTTTTATTTTAGTAAAATTATAATAGGTGAGTAGTGTATGGTTAAGAATAATAAGGGTTTTACTTTAATTGAAGTTATAGTTACTATTACAATATTAGGTATTGTTACTTTTATTGCGCTACCGTTATTATCTAATTTGAGTGGTACTTTAAACAATAAGAAATTTGATTCTTATAATAAGTCTATTGAGTCTGCTGCTAAATTATATACTGATTCTTATAGTGCAGATATGTTTGGATATTATGTATATGGTTGTCATAAGATACCTTTTTCTGTACTTGAAGGAAAGAATCTTGTTAAGAAAATAGGTGATAAGAAATCTGATTGTAGTAATGATTCTGGTACTTATGTTTATGTTATTAAGATGGGAGATCATTATGTTTATGAGTCTTCTATAGTATGTGTAGATTCTCATGGAAGAGAAATATATAATTATAGTTCTATTACTAATCCTACATGTGTTACTGATATTGATGATGGAGCTCCTCATATTGTATTAGATCCCAATTCTTCTGGTCCTGTTAGAAATTTAGATGTTAATGTACAATTAGATGGAAGATTTGGATACGGAGTTAATCAAAAAGTAAAATATGAATGGTTAGATTATTCTAAGAGTCCTATAGGTAGTGATGGCACTATCAGTTATAAAAATGATCCTCAAGATACTGAATATCCTTTACTTAGTAAAAAGGTTTCTTCTCCTACAGGTTTAACTGGTACTTATTATTTAAAAATTACACCTATTAATGTATCTAATTATATAGAACAAGATTTTAATACTACTGAATATGTTTCGGGTGAATATATATTTGATAATATTCCTCCTACTATAAATGCTTCTAGTGATATTAATAAGAGTAGTAATAATTTAAGTATTACTTTAAGTGATAATATTAAATTAAAGAAATATGTTATTACTAATAGTAATACAGCTCCATCTAGTAGTGATTCTAGTTGGATTAATGTTGGTAATGTAAAAGATTATTCTACTGAAGTTACTAAGTCTACTGGTTATTATTATATTCATTGTTTAGATGCAGCTGGTAATTTAAAAACTTTAGGTATAGATGTAAAAGTTGATAATCCTACAGCTCCTGTTATAACTGGTTCTCCTAATGGTTGGAAGAATATGAATAGAATTGTATGGATTGCTACTCCTACTTCTACATTTACAAGTGTTGTTAAATATCAATATTGTAAGAGTAATACTAATTCTAGTAGTGGATGTACATGGACTGATTTATATAATAATACTAATGGAGTTACTGCTAGTGGATTAAATGATGTGGCATTTTATCATTCTAGATATAGTGATTTAACTAATGCTTATTTAGGTGATGTTAATGGGTTAAATACACATTATAATACTTATGGTAGAAATGAAGGTAGAGTTACTAGTGATGGTAGTTGGTTAAGAGTATCTCATAATTTCTCTGATCAGGGTAAATACTATGTATTCTTTAGAGCTTATACTTCAGGTGGGCTTTATTCTCCTGCTTCTAATGGTGTATTAATACAAATAGATAAAACAAAGCCTACTTTAACTAGTTATTCTGTATGGTCACAAAGAGGTGGCTATAACGATAGATATATTTATACTAAACCTGTTGGTAGTGATACAGGTGGTAGTGGATTATATCAAGTATGTTGGTCTTTTAGTAATAGTTATAGTGGTACTTGTAGCACAACTAATGGTTATACATTTAGTGGAGATACTGGTTATAATACTGGTTCTGGTTCTACTAGAGGTGTTTACTTCTATGCAAGAGATGGTGCTGGAAATGTTTCTCAAATATATGGTACTAGTTATCAAGTATATAGAACCTGTTCTAAGACTAGAATTAATTGTAATTATGGATGGGATGATACAGCACATAGACCTGAAACTGTTTCTCATGGTAATGGTTGGGGTAAGAAAGGTCGTTATTGCTGGGTAATAGATACTGTACATGAGAGTAGAGGTACTTTATATAAATGTAGTGAAACTCTTAGAACTTGTCCACATGATGCATGGTGTGATAGAGATGGAAGAACAAATATTCCTTTTGATAAAACTAATTGGGATAATTTAAAACATTGGCAAGGTTATGGCGGTACATGTAGTGTTCCATTCTGTGAAAGTGTTCTATGTGCAAATGATGCTTGTTGGGATGCTTCTTATTATTAGGAGGTAGTTATGAAGAATAATAATATATTTAGAATTATATTTATAGCTTTATTTGTTCTTATATTTATTGGTTTGATACTTAATTTTAAAGCACTAATTGATATGAAAAATGATAAAAAAGTGGATATTATAGAAGATGGTAATAATTGTACTGATGAGTATTATTTATGTTCTTCTAAAGAGATTAATAATGGAGAAAAAGTTGATTATAAAGTAAACGATAAAGATACATATAGTTTTTATATTATAGATAATAGTAGTGAAACAGTTACCTTAATAATGGATAAAAATATAGGTAAGAGTGACTGGTCTAGTGATAATAAAAATGGACCAGTCAATGTCTTGAATAAATTATTAGAATTAACTAGTGGTTGGACTAATGTAATGGATATTATGTATTTTGATTATCAGGATTTTGGAATGATTAACTTATATACTAGTAATCCTTATGATCCTTCTAAAAGTATAGAAATTACTCCGGGAGGTTATGATAATTTTACTGTTACTGAAGGATCTGGTTTTATAAAAAGATCTAATGGAGATACTTATAACTTTAATACTAAATTTAAAAGTAGATTGCTTAGTTATGAAGAAGTAGATAATTTAAATTATAAAAAAGCTTTACCTGATTGGTTAATAAGTAATTTAAAAGATGGAGAAGGTTACTGGTTACTTAGTTCTTCTACTAAAGGAGATAATACTAATACTAAGGCATATTCTGTAGTTAATGATAAAGGTAAAGTAAAAGTTGTTAGTAAATCTATTAATACTTCTATGGGTATTAGACCTATAATAATTGTAGAGAAGAGTGTGTTTAGTAAATAGATGAGTTTATCTCATCTTTTTTATTGACTTATATGTTTTATTTAAATATAATAATTTGGGAATTTTGGGGGATATATGAAAGACAAAATTTATTTTTTATATAAAAATAATTGTATTAAAGAACTTAATAAAGTATTAGATAAATTAAGTAATTCTTATTTTGATAATGATCATTGTAGAATAGTAGATTTATGTAATGACTTTGGTATTACTTGTGGTATGCAAGATTTAAAAATTAATATTTCTAGTTATGCGATGTTTAATGGTTCTTATAATAATAGATTTAATAATAATAAAGTGATTGTAGTTAATAGTAAGTATGGTATTAAATATAAGAGAATGCAGTATGCATATAATTTCTTTAAATATATATATAATGATAATAATGAGATTTATGATGTAGTATATGAGGATATATATGATATTGAATATTATGATAGTGCATTAAAGTTATTATTACCAGAGAAAAGAATACTGAAGGATTATAAAAAATATAGAAGTAAAAATAGTGAGGTAGCTACTATTATGATGTTATCTGATAAGTATTTAGTTTCATATAATGGTGTTGAAAGTAGAATTAAGACTTTAAATAAAAATAAGAAAGATAATTTATTATTTAAAAAAATAAAAAGAATATAATTTTTTTGTTGACAAATAAGGTATGGATGCATATAATATTACTAGTCGAGAAAAAAGGAAAGAGATTTTATATCCACCCGATCATGCGAATAGCGATGGGTCAAATGCCAAAGATGAAAATTTTTTCTAATGGTTTTTTGAGTGAGTGGATATAAATGTTTATATCCGCTTTTCATTTTCTCTAGATTTTGGAGGTGTTAGGTATAGCAAACAATAAGAATGGGTTACCCATCAATGATCAAATCAAAGCTCGTGAGGTATTAGTAATTGGTCCTAATGGAGAACAAGTAGGAGTTAAATCATTACAAGATGCTTTAACACTTGCTAGTTATGCTTCTTTGGACTTAGTGTTGATTAGTCCAAATGCTAATCCACCAGTTTGTAAAGTAATGGATTACAATAAGTATCGTTATGAAAAACAAAAGAAAGAAAAAGAAGCATTAAAGAAACAAAAGGCAAATATGTCTGAGTTAAAGGAATTTAGATTATCACCTGTTATAGATGTAGGTGACTTTGAAACTAAACTTAGAAATGCTACAAAATATCTTGAGAAAGGTGATAGAATTAAACTTTCTATTAGATTCAAGGGTCGTCAAATGGCTCATACTGAATTAGGACGTGAGGTTCTAGAACGTTTCGCCGATAGAGTTAAAGATTATGCGGATATAGAACAAAAACCTAAGTTAGATGGTAAGACAATGACTTGTTTATTGGTACCAAAGAAAGACAAATAATTAGTAGGAGGAAAATAAAATGCCAAAGATTAAAACACATAAAGGTTGGTCTAAAGTAGCTAACGAACGTAAAAATGATATTAAAATTGGAAAACCTGGTAGACGTCATAATACTGGTGATAAAACAGCTAGTTATAATAGAGCAGGTAGAAAGGGATCTACTTTAAGTAAAGCAGATCATAATAGATTAAAGAATTTAATTTAATCAACTAAAATAGTAAGAGGAGGAAGAGACAATGGCAAGAGTTAAGAATGGAGCAGTTACAAAAGCTCGTCATAAAAAAGTATTAAAAGCTGCTAAAGGTTATTTTGGTAGTAAACATAGATTATATAAATCAGCTAAAGAACAATTAATGCACTCTGGACAATATGCTTTCAGAGATAGAAAACAAAAGAAGAGAGATTTCAGAAAATTATGGATTACAAGAATTAATGCTGCATGCCGTATGAATGAAATTTCATATTCAAGATTTATTGAAGGATTAAATAAAGCAGGTGTTGATGTTAACAGAAAAATGTTATCAGAAATCGCTATTAATGATCCAAAAGCTTTCAGTGATTTAGTAAAAGTTGCTAAAGATGGAAAAGCTGGTAAAATCAAAAGAGCAGAAGAAGTTAGTGGAAAAGAAGTAACTATTGGTACTGAAAAAGCTGCTAAAACTACTGCAAAAAAAGAAGTTAAAAAAGAAGAAAAAGTAGAAGCTGTAGATTATTCTAAAATGACAGTTGCTGAATTAAAAGAAGTAGCTGCTAAAAAGAAAATTAATGTTACAGGTATGAAAAAAGCTGAAATAGTTGAAGCTTTATCAAAATAAAAAAATAAACATATTAGTGGATTTGCATATCGAGTGCCTGATGGTGATATGTAGTGGAAACTAGTAGAAGAGAAAACGAAGGAGAAAATAAAATGACAGTTATATCAATGAATTATTTATTAGAAGCTGGTGTTCATTTCGGACATCAAAAGAGAAGATGGAATCCAAAAATGAAGGAATACATCTATACTACAAGAGATGATATTTATATTATCGATTTACAAAAAACAGTTAAAAAATTAGAAGAAGCTTATGCTGCTATGAAAGAAATTGCACAACAAGGTGGAAAAGTTTTATTCGTAGGAACTAAGAAACAAGCTCAAGAAGCTGCTGAAGAATGTGCAGTACGTACTAACAATTATTTCGTAAATGAAAGATGGTTAGGTGGTACTTTAACTAACTTCAAAACTATCCGTTCAAGAATTAGAAGAATGGAAGAAATTGAAACAATGGAAAAGGATGGAACTTTCGAAGCATTACCTAAGAAAGAAGTTATCCAAATTAGAAAAGAATACGATAAATTAAATAAAAACTTAAGAGGTATTCGTGAAATGAAGAGATTACCTCAAGCTATGGTTATCGTAGATCCTCGTAAAGAAGAAATAGCTATTAAAGAAGCTCATATTTTAGGAATTCCAGTATTTGGTGTTGTTGACACTAACTGTGATCCAGATGTAGTTGATTATGTAATTCCAGGAAATGATGATGCAGTTCGTGCTGTTAAATTATTAATTGGTGCTTTAACTAATGCTATTGCTGAAGTTAATGGAAATGAAGTAATTGATTATATTACAGAAGAAGACAAGACTAAAGCTGATAATAAAGCTGAAAAAGTTGAA
>JAUNMV010000038.1 GCA_030531695.1 Bacilli bacterium
TATAGTGTTAGTTGTAGTATATATAGTGAGGAACAGATATTTTGTTTTTCTGCGATGATTATATATTATTAGTATGATATAATCAAATTATAATGAAGGTGAAGTATTATGAAGATACCTGATAATTTAAAAAAGAGTTCTTTTATTAATGGCGCATTATTTGTAACTATTTGCATTATTATTACAAAGATTTTAGGTGTGTTATATGTTATACCATTTCATGCCATGATTGGTGAATCTGGTGGGGCTTTATATGGTTATGCTTATACAATATATGTATTCTTCTTATCTTTGTCTTCTGCTGGTATTCCTTTAGCTATTAGTAAAATAATATCTGAGTATAATACTAGTGGTAATTATGATGCGAGAGATAGAGCGTTTTATTTAGGTAAGAGAATTGCTTTATTATTTGGAGTAGTTGTATTTTTAATACTTAATATATTTGCACCTTTATTTGCATCAATTATTATTGGTGATGTAAGTGGAGGTAATACTATTGGTGATGTTACTATCGTTATTAGAGTAATATCTACTGCGATATTAGTAGTACCAATACTTAGTATTTATAGAGGATTTTATCAAGGATATAGATTTATGGAACCTCCTTCTATTTCTCAAGTAATAGAACAGGTAGTTAGAATATTTGTAATAATTATTGGTAGTTTATTATGTTTAAAAGTATTTAAATTGTCTTTAACTACTACTGTAGGTGTTGCGGTATTTGCAGCTACTATAGGTGCTATATCTGCATACTTTTATTTATTAAATAAATATAGAAATAATAAATCTAAATTTAAAAATACTGTACCTAAGATAAAGATACCTGTTAGTGATAAAGAAATTATTAAAAAGATATTTTATTATGCATTTCCTCTTATTATGATTGATTTATCTAAGTCAGTTTATAATTTTATTGATACATTTACTGTATTAAATGGTTTAGTAGATCATGCTCATTATGCAGTAGAAGATGCTGAAGTAGTAGTTAGTATGCTAAGTACATGGGCTTCTAAATTTAATATGGTTGTTAGTGCTGTAGCATCAGGTATAGTAGTTAGTCTAATACCTAATTTAACTAGTAGTATTATAAAGAAAGATAGAGAGGATATTAGTTTAAAGATAAATGATTCTATAGGATTATGTTTAATATTAACTGTACCTATGTGTTTTGGAATATCATTCTTATCTAAACCTATATGGACTGTATTTTATGGTAGTAGTGATGTAGGTCCTCAATTATTAGGATTCTTTATATTTACTGGATTACTTTCTAGTATATTTACTGTATTAGTTACTATTATTCAATTATTTAAAGAATATAAAGTATTATTTAATAGTTTATTTATAGGTGTAATTATAAAAGTATTATTTAATGTTAATTTAATAGGTGCTTTTTATAGAGAAGGATTGCCTCCTTATTATGGAGTTATTACTGCGACATTATTTGGATATTTTGTATCTATAGTTTATTGTTTTATATATTTAGGTATTAAGAAGAGAATAAATTTTGAAAAATTAATTAGTATATTCTTTGATATATTATGTGGTAGTACTTTAATGATTATTGTATTAATATTAGTTAATTTAGTTATACCTTTTAATACTACTAGTAGAATAATTAATTTCTTACTTATTATGTTATATGCTTGTATTGGTGTAGTTGTATACTTTATATATACTTATAAGATGAAAACTTTAGATAAGTTATTAGGTAAAAATTTTATTAATAAAATAATAAAGAAGTAGATAATCTACTTCTTTAATTTTTTCTTTAAGTTTTTTAATGCATGATAAATACTAAATGTAATATTATATGTATGATACCAGAATGGAGATATTATTAAATCAAATTCTCCTAATAGTTCTACTACATGTCCACCAAAACTTTTTTTGAATAGATATAATCCATATAGTGGATTATTTTTAGTAAAGTCTCCTGTTATACCATAGAAGTTATATCTTTTATATCCATTATCTATAGCATATTTTACTCCTGCATAATGTACTGTATAAGCAGATTGGAATTGTAGTAGGTTATCATCTGTTCCTCCATATAATGATAATACTTCATTACCATATATTAGGAATAGTATTCCACCTAATGTTTTCTTATCTCCGTATTCTTTCTTATATTCATTTATTTTTTCTAATTGTTTATTTAATCTATCTATTGTATCTTGATCTTGTTTATTAGTAGATTCATACTTCTTTTCATTCATCTTTAATTTATTATTATCATGCTTATAAATTCTATCTTTAAGTGCATGTTCTGTTTCTTCTAATTCACTTTTTGTATTTTTTTCATATAAATTAAAGTCGATTTCTGCGATTAGTATTTTAAGTATTCCTGAATCATGTAATGAATCCCACATAGATTCATAATAAGATAGGGGTCTATCAATAAATTCTCTTCTATCTGAAGTATGTTCCATTATTGATTTAAATACTGGTAGTTCATCTCTTTCTATTTCATGAGTAATAATACCAGCTCTTTCATTCTTACGAAGTATTTGTCTTGTTTTAGATTCCATTTCTTTTTGTACTTCGTCTTCATTCTTACCATTGATTTCTATTACATGCATCCATCTAGGTTGTAGGGTATCTTGCATTATATTAAATCCAAAATGTTTATATCCTAAATCTACTAGATTATTAAATGATTCTTTATTATTGTATCCATCTTCTACAATATTACCATTATTATCTCTTTCTTGATATTCTACATAAGGATCTATTTTTAATAAGAATCCATTTTCTTTCTTTAAAAATTCTTTTATTTCTTTTGTGAACTCTTTTAATACTTCTTTATTACTATAATCTATTAATATACCTCTAGGAGAGTAGAATAATTTTTTCTTTATAATAGGTACTGTTTTAGCTAGTAACATAGCAGCTCCTACTATTTTATCATCATCTTTTAAAGCTATATAGTAAGGTATCCAATTATTTTTACTTTTTAATTCAGCCCATTCTTTTGTTTGATGAAAAGTAATTTGAGGATGCTTATCTGCATATGTTTTAAATTCTTTTTCAGTTATTTTTGTTAATTTCATTGTTTAACTCCTTCTTACTTTTCTTCTTTATCATATTTCTATAGAATGGTACTAATTTAGTAAATACAAAGTACATTAATTTGTTTGTAACATAATCCCATTCACCTAAGAATTCTATATAGTCGCCACCAAATTTCTTTTTAAATTCATGTAGTCCTAATCTTGGATTATCCTTAGATAAATCTCCTATAGTACCAAACTGATCATATATTTTAATACCATTTTCTTTACAATATTTAATGTGTTCAAAGTATGTATTATAGTTAACATATGTTTCTGATAAATCATTATGATTACCTGCATATAAAACCCATGCTTTATCTCCATAAGATATAATCATATGAGCAGATAATGTTATATCGTCACCATATTTTTCTTTATACTCTTTATACTTTTCTATTTCTTCAGCAGTATTTTTTCTTTGACGTTCTAATTCTTGTAGTTTACTTTTAGCTGATTTACTTAAGTTATCTATAGGCATTATTGATATTTGATTTTTAATATCTTTTAGATTTTTTTCTAGAGTAGCTATTGTTTTATTAAAATGTACTTTTCCTAAGAATAGAGTAGCTTTTGTATTCTTATTACCATTAAATATTTCATATAATGTTTCATAATAATCTTCATTATATGATACAAAATCTTTACGTGACTCTGTAAGCATCATTAGATTATAAAATTCTTTAATGTCTTTATCAGTACCTATTTCTACTTCTGTTTCTAATTTATGTGATTTAGCTATTCTTTGTTTTGTTGTTTTAGAAAAGTGATTTTCTATTGTTTCTAAATCTTGTGTTAAATCTATTCTAAAAGTATATCTAGGTTGACTAGTTTCAAAATTTTTAGTAAATCCTAAATGTTTCCATCCTAACTCTGTTAGTGTTTTATATACTTCGTCTGGATTTGTTTTTACTTCGTTCTCTTCATTTTCATAATTATAAGATTTATATATTATATCTGGATCTATTTTTACAAAAATTGCTTTTTTTGACTTAGCAAAATTGACAACTTTTTCGGTCATTACTTTTAATACTTCTTTTTTATTATAGTCAACTACAAAACCTCTCGGTGCATAGAAATAACATAAATTCATTGGCAAATGCTTTTGTAGTAATAGAGTTGCGCCTACTATTTCATCATTTTCATTTACTAGTCCTAAATAATAAGGTGTCAAATGCTTTTTAATTTTACAAAATTCTCCCCATTCACTTGACTGTAAAAAATGAGATTTAGTAGGATGATTAACTACATAGTCATCGAATATTTCTTTTTCTATATTTTTAAGTTTTAACATGAATATGCCTCACTTTCTATAGTTTTAGTATACCATATAAAGTGTTTTATTAGACAAAAAATGAACACATTTTGTGTTCATAGCATATATAGATTATCATCTTGTTTTAAATAGTTATTATCTTTTTGTTTTATAAGTATATTTAACTTATCATTTATCTCTTTTAAGAGTACTTCTATATTCATTAATTCTTGATTAAAATTATTTTGTATCATTGGATATGGATGTGGATACATTATATTACCTACTTTCTTTTATATTTTATGTTAATAATTAGAATAATATGTTAAAATATCTACAGGTGAAAAGTATGAGATTAAGAAATGTAAAAAATAAGGAAGAAATACTTAATAATTCTAGTTATTTAGTAAAGAATCCAATGGAAAATAAAGGTAAGTGGAATAAAGTATTTAATAATAATAATCCTATCTATATTGAGATAGGTATGGGTAAAGGTAAATTTATAATAGAAAATGCAATTAAATATCCTAATATTAATTTTATTGGTATAGAGAAATTTGATAGTGTATTAGCTAAAAGTTTACCTAAGATACCTGAAGGTTTAAATAATTTATTAATTATTCGATTAGATGCTTTAAATATAGATTCTATTTTTGATAAAGAAATTGATCGTATATATTTAAATTTTTCAGATCCGTGGCCTAAAGTAAGACATCATTTAAGAAGATTAACTAGTAAAGTATTTTTATCTAAGTATGATTTAATATTTAAAAATACTTGTTGTATTTATCAAAGAACTGATAATAGAGACTTATATATTTATTCATTAGAAAGTTATTCACAATATGGTTATAAATTATCTGATATTTCTTTTGATTTGCATAATACAACTGAAGAAGAATTAATAACTACTGAATATGAAGATAAATTTTCTGATAAGGGTATGCCTATATACTCTGTAATTGCTAGAAAATAGTGTAAATTAGACTATTTTATTTTTACATTTATAAAAAGTTTGATATAATTAATTAAGAGTAGGTGAAATATGAAAAGATTAGTGCTTTTACTCTTTGCTGTACTACTGTTAATGACTGGTTGTACTGTTACTACTCTAAGTAATGTTGATGTTGGTAGTAATATTAAGACCATATTAACTGATAAAGCAGAGTTATATAATGTCTATTTTGAAGGTTATAAGTACTATGTACCTAAGGGATTACAGTTTGTAAATAAAGATCAATATAATGCTAAGTTTACAGATAGTGTAGGTAATAAGTATTATTTATATGTAGATGCTATTAGTTATTTTCATAAAATAGAAAATACTTATGAAGAGAATGAAACATCTCATTATTCTAGAAAATTAAATTATGGTAAAAAGACTGGTTATATCCAAATAGATAAACAAGAAGATGGGAAATATCTAATTAATTTTATGTTTAATTATGCTAAGATGGAAGCTTATGTATCTGAAGAGGATTTAATTAGTGTTGTTAATAATATGGCTTATGTATTAAGAAGTATTACTTTTAATGATAAAGTACTTGAAAGTTTAATTGGTGAAAATATTTTAAGTTATCAAGAAGAAACTTTTAATTTATTTGATACAAAAAGTGCTTCTACTGAAAACTTCTTAGATGAAGTTGCAAAATATGATAAAAATTATAAGAAATCTATTGATGAAGATAAAATAGATTTAGATGATGAGTAAAAAGAGGTGAACTCATGAGTTTCGTAGATAAAATTAAAAATGCCTTATTTGAAGTAGAATATGTTGTTGATGATAAGGAAAAAGAAAATGAGGAAAAGAAAGAAGAACCAAAAGAAAATAAAGATAAGCCTATAGCTAAGAGAGTAATTCTTTCTGGACATAGAAGAGATAAACATAAAGAAAATGTTGAAAGTAATGATGAAAATCCTGTTGTAGAGGAAAATAAAGTAGAAGAACATAATGAAGTTGAAATTCTTACTGAAACTCCAAAACAACCTGATTTTAAAGTAATGAATGATAATGACTTTAAAGTTGAGGAATTTCCTCCTGAACCAGAGGTAGTAAGACAACCAGAACCTACTTATGAAAGAGAACCTGTTGTTCAAGAAGAAGCTCCTAAGGTTGAAGAAAGAGTTATCTATAGACAAGAAGTAAGAGAAAAATCTCCTTATGGTATTGATGAGGCTAGTAAGAATCTTGTACAAGAATATGGTAGAGCTTACGAGAAAAAGGAGGAAAGAGGTGGATTTAAACCTTCACCAATTATTTCTCCTATCTATGGTGTATTAGATAAGAACTATAGAAAAGAAGACGTAAGAGAAAAAAGAGATGTAAGATTAACTAGTTATTCAAGAGATAGTATTAATGTAGATGATGTAAGAAATAAAGCTTATGGTAAAGCTGATGATAAAAATAAGAAACCAGTAAGGGAAATTGAACCTTTAGAACCAGAAGAAGAAAAGAAACCTGTTTTTGAAGAAGTAGAAGATGATTCTAATTTACTAGTTGATTTAAGTAAAGAAAATGATAAGCCATCTGTTAAGGAAGTAACAATGGGTGATGCTTTAGAATATTTTCAAGATTTAGGGTTAGAATATAATGTAGATTATGTTGATGCTAGTAAAGAAAGAGCTAGTGGTAGACGTGTAAAAGAAAATTATGAAGATAGTCCTGAAATGTTTTCTGTAGAAGATAAAAAAGAAGAAAAAGTTGAAAGTGTTCCTAAAGTAGAAGATAAACCACCTGTTATAAGTAATAGTAATGACATCGATGTAGAAAATGATGATAATTTATTTGATTTAATTGATTCTATGTATGATGAAGAAAAATAGGAGGGATGGAAATGCTAGATTTTGTTAATGTATTTTTACCAATGATATTATACATATGTGGAATAATTTTATTAATTGTTTTGATAGTACTAGGCATAAAATTTATAGGAGTGCTTGATAAAGTTGATAAGGTTGTAGACAACATTGAAAACAAAGTAAATTCTTTAAATACTGCATTTAGTTTAATTGATAAAACTACTGATAGTATTGTAGGAATTGGTAATACTGTTGTAGGAGCAGTAAATGGTTTTGTATCAAGATTCACTAAGAAAAAATCTTTAGAGGAGGATGAAGATAATGAGTAAAGAAAGAGGATCTGGAATTGGAAAATTTGTATTAGGAGCTGCTATTGGAGCTGGACTTGGAATTTTATTCGCACCTAAAAAAGGTAGTGAAACAAGAGCTGAGTTAAAAGTAAAGATTGATGAATTAGTAGAACAAGCTAAACAAATCGATGTTGAAGAAGTAAAAGCAGAATTCTTAAATAAAGTTGACGATATTAAAGATGAATTAGCTGATTTAGATAGTGAAAAAGCTTTAGATCTTGCTAAGAGAAAAGCAGCTGACTTGAAAATTAAATCTCAAGAATTAGTAGATTTAGCTATTGATAAAGGAACTCCTATTCTAAGAGATGCTGCAGAAGAAGTAAGACTAAAAGCTGTAGATGTAACTAAAGATGTTCTAAAGAAATTAGAAGGAAAAGATACTAAGAAAACAAAGAAAGAAAATTAATTCTTTCTTTTTTTTTCTTTTTTTTCTATAATTATAATAGGAGGGTGTATATGAGAAAATGTAAATATATTTTATTTGTTTTATTATTTACTTTTATGATTGTACCTAAAAATGTTTTTGCCATAGGTTTTTATTATTCTTGTAGTTCTATGGGTGCAACTTTCTCTCTTGACAAAGATTATAGCTATTGTACAGGTGGTTCTGGAAGTAATCAATATGGTATATTTTGGGATAATGCCAATTCTAAAATGACTATTAAGAATATGTCGACTGCTAATAATAATCGTATTACTTGGTTTCAATTTCGCGATGTCGGCAACAAGCATATTACGATTGAATTAGTTGGACATAATGATTTGGACGTTTCAAGAACTAATTTTAATTGGAATTCGAGTGATCCTGCTAATCGTGCTTTTTCTTTGAATAATGGTAATGTTACTATAACTAGTGATGGTACTGGTTCTTTAACTTTGACTGGTAATAAATCTGTGGAAAGTATTTTTGATACTAGTTCTTTAACTATTAATAATGCAGCTGTTACTATTTCTGGAAATGCTCCTGTTGCTATATTTGATTCGAATGTTACTTTGAATGGTTCATCTTCATTAAATATTAATACAAATACTCCTAAAGTATTTAATGGTAATTCTAATTTAGTGCTTAATAATATTGGTAGTGTTAGTATAGCTAATACTAATTATCCTGTTTTTGAGAATGGTACTTATACATTTGGTAATACTTATACAGCAGATAATTATATTGTTACTAATAATACTTCTACTGGTAATTTTACTTCTCAATTTGCTTATAATCTGATTTTTAATACTAATGGTGGAAGTTTAATTAATTTACAAAAAATTGCTGTAGGAAGTGCTGGTTCTAGACCTGAAAATCCTATTAAAATTGGTTATACATTTGATAATTGGTATTCTGATGAAGAATTGGAAAATTTATATGACTTTTCAACAGTTTTAACTTCTAACAAGACTATATATGCTAAATGGAATAAAAATGTTTATCATTTCCTAGATGGAGAAAATGAAGAAATTGTAATTGGTACTGATAATGGTTATGATGTAAGAATTGATACTGATTTGGATGATTTTATTGCCGCAGGAGCAGTGTATGTTGATGACGAATTAGTTTCAGCTAGTAATTATACATTAGAAAGTGGTAGTACAATAATTAAATTTAAAGATTCCTTTATTAAATCTTTATCTATAGGTAATCATTCTTTAAAAATTAATTTAGCCAATGAAGAAATATTATCTACTACTTTTACAACAGTTAATAGTGTTGCTAATGTTAATACTTCTGATAACATAATGATTTATATCCTGTTATTTATTATTTCTGGCATATCAATTTCTACAATTACTTGTAAATTTAGAAAGGTAAATTAATTTTTACTTTTCTTTTTTATTATTATATGTTAATATATAGTTAGTTTTCGATGAGGAATAACTTAGTAGAAATAATTTTTATTTAAGAGACTTAGTGGTTGGGTGAGAACTAAGAGAAAATTATTTTGAAATTACACTATTCTGAGAAAAATCGTTAGTTCGCGTTAAGACTATAGAGGTAAGTATTTATACTTATGAATTAAGGTGGTACCACGAGATTTCGTCCTTATTGGATGGAGTCTCGTTTTTTTGTATAAGGAGGGATATAATGCATACTGAGTATGAAGTTAGAGTATTAGAGGTAGATGTTAAAAAGGTAAAGAAAAGATTAGAAGAGTTAGGTGCTACTCTACAATGGGATTTAGTTCAAAGAAGATATGTTTATGATTTTATTCCTAAAGTAGATGGTAAGTGGATAAGACTTAGAACTAATGGTGATAAGACTACTTTAACTATTAAGAATTTAGTTTCTAGTGAAATTGATGGTACACAAGAATTAGAAATCGAAGTTGATAACTTTGAACGTACTAATATGATTTTAAAAGAATTAGGATATGAACCTAAGGGTTATCAAGAAAATAGAAGATGTCAGTATATACTTAATGGAGTAGAAATAGACTTTGATTATTGGCCTTTAATTCCGACATATTTAGAAGTTGAAGGTCCTTCTGAAGAAGCTGTTTATAACACTATTAGTAGTTTAAATATAGATAAGAAAGATGTTACTACTAAGGATGTTGAAAGTATATATTTAGATTATGGACATGATTTAAATACTATTTATAATTTAAAATTAGAGGAGGAAAGAAAATGAAAGAGATGACATTTTTTGAAGAATTAAAATGGAGAGGTTTAGTTAAAGATATAGCAGGAGAAGGTTTAGAAGATAAACTTAATAATGAAAAATTAAGTTTTTACTGGGGTACTGATCCTACTGCAGATAGCTTACATATAGGACATTATTCTTCATTAGTTACTGCTAAAAGATTAGCTAAAGCAGGACATCATCCTGTATTATTAGTAGGTGGAGCTACAGGATTAATTGGAGATCCTAGACCTACTAGTGAAAGAGAAATTATCTCTAAAGAAACTATTGAAAATAATCTTGAAGGAATTAAGAAACAAGTTATGGAAATAGTTGGTGGAGATGTAGAAGTAGTTAATAATAATGATTGGATTAGTAAATTTAGTTTTACTGATTTCTTAAGAGATGTAGGTAAATATATTAATGTTAATTATATGTTAGATAAAGATATTATTAGAAGAAGATTAGATACTGGTATAACATATGCAGAATTTTCTTATACATTAATTCAAGGATATGATTTCTTACATTTATTTAGAGAAAAAGGAGTTACTCTACAAGCTGCTGGTTCTGACCAATGGGGTAATATTACTACTGGTATTGATTTAATTAGAAAGATTACTGGAGAAGAAGCATATGGATTTACTATGCCATTAATATTAGATGCTACTGGTAAGAAATTTGGTAAGAGTGAAGGAAATGCTTTATGGTTAAATGAAGAAAAAACTTCTTCTTATGAGTTATATCAATACTTAATAAATACTGATGACTGTATGGTTGAAGAGTACTTAAAAGTATTTACATTCCTTACTCCAACAGAGATTTTAAAAGTAATGGAAGAACATAATAAGGAACCAGAAAAGAGAATTGCTCAAAAAACTTTAGCTTGTGAAATTATTAAAGATCTTCATGGAGAAGAAAGTTGTAAGGAAGCAGTTAAAATTAGTGAATCTTTATTTAGTGGTGATGTTAAATCATTTACTGAAAAAGAAATCAATGATGCTTTTAAAGGGTTAGAACCATTTACTATTACTGAGGATAAAAATATTGTAGATATTTTAGTAGAGGGTGGAGTATGTTCTAGTAAGAGAGAAGCTAGAGAATTCTTAAATAATGGGTCTATTTCTATTAATGGAGAAAGAGTTACTGATTTAGATTTAGTTATTACTAAAGATAAATGTCTACATGATAAATATTTAATAATTCGTAGAGGTAAGAAGAAATATCATATTGCTATTTACAATTAATTACAATATTATAAAAAAAGAGTGTTTAATTTGTGTTAAACACCTTTTTTTTATTTAACTATTTGGTATAATTTACTTGAAAGAACGGGTGTTATAAATTGAATAGAAAAAGAATTGTAAAAATACTTTTTATTTTACTATGTTTTATTAGTATTATTTCAGTAGTTGTTTTTCTATACAATAGTAATCATAAAAATATAATAATGGAGAGAAGAATAGATACTTATACTGAGTATTTTAATTCTATTGTATCTAATGATGATTATTATATTGTGGTTGGAAGTAATGATCATAATCTTAATAAATATGAGAAAGCTTCTATATCTAAATATGATTCTAATAGAAATAAAATATTAGAGAAAGTATATAATAAAGGATATAATTCTACTTACTATGATGTTTTAAAAGATGGAGATAATTACATAGTAGTAGGTAGTTATGAGTCTACTAAAGATGAGTTAAAAAATAATGTTAGAACAGCTTTTATAGTTAAATATGACAAAGATTTTAATGTTTTATTTGATAATGATTTTTCAGTTATTAGTGATTCTACATTTAATAGTGTTATTAAAGTAGATGATGGTTATATTGTATGTGGAAATATTAAGAGTGTTAATAAGAAGGATAAAAATAATGGTGGATTTATTATTAAATATGATTTTAATGGTAATGAAGTATTTACGAAATATTCTTTAGATATTAATAGTTATTATAGTGATATTTTA
>JAUNMV010000039.1 GCA_030531695.1 Bacilli bacterium
GATTTAATGATACTATACCCATAAATAATATAAATAATGGGAATATTAATATTAGTATAAATAAAGATTTAGTTATATTTGCATCATCTTTAATTATATCTTTCTTTAAATCTTGTCTATTTAATAATTTATGAGTATTATCTTGTAGCATTACTAAATTTTCATCATCTAAATATATTCCTAATAAATTAATATCTATTACTGATTGTTTTATTTCTTTATCTAAGTTAGATTCATCAGTTTTATATACTATAGGCTCTTCTTCTTTATCTTTTTCAAATACAATAAAGTAATTATTATCTTTAAATGCTTTAGAGTACGTAGTACGATTTACTCTTATAGTTTTACCTGTTCTACTATAATATTCTTTAAAATATAATAAATATGTTTTTTTATTATCTTTATTTTCTACTGTGATTTTTTTTAATAATGAATCTTTAATTACAGCTATTTTATTAACTCTTATATTTTCCATACTACTACCTCACTATCTATATTATAGCACAATAAAACAGATTAATTTTAATCTGTTCTATATTTCTTTTTATAATATTTTAATTTATGAGATATATCTGCTCTATTAGATGTGATTGTATCTTTTCTAAACTCATGTTTACTCATTTGCTTTTTATCACCTTTATAGTTATACATAGCCATTGAAATATTAACACAATGGTTTACTATACTATCACAGATATTTAATATTTCTATGAAAGCTATTCCACTTTCAACATTACATTTACCATTTTTTAATCTATCTATATGGATATTTTTATATTCATCTCTTTTGTATTCTACAAATTGTCTTAGGGCTTCTATTTCTACTCCAATATTTAAATTCTTTGTTTTAAACATTTTTATTGCTTTACTAGTCGCAATTTCTGTAAGTTCATACATTACATTTAATTCTTTTTTAGCTGCTTTAGAAAATTCTATATCTTTTTCTTCTATATTTTCAGCTATTTTAGATAATCTATAAGCATAGTCTCCCATCTTTTCAAATTCACTTTCTATATTTAATAGTGTTGAGACTTTTAAACTTTCATGATTTGATAAATCTAAACTTTCTAAGTTAACTAAGTATTTAGTTACTTCTTCTTCCATCTTATCAATATTATCTTCTCTAGTTTGTACTTTTTCTAATATTTTTTTATCAAATTCTTCTACTAAATTAACACTTCTTTTAAAGTTTGCTTCTGATATTTCAGCCATTTTATCAATTACTGTAATACTATTTTTTAAAGCAAGAGATGGAATATTTATGAATTTTTCATCTAAACCATTTAATACTATTAAGTGATCTGCTTCGCCTATTCCATCATCGTCTTTATCGTCTTTTTTATCTCTTACTGTGATTATTGCGAGTTTTTCTAATAAACCTATGAATGGGAATAGTATTATAGTTGATACTACATTGAATATTGTATGGAAGTCTGCTATTCTTCCCATATTAATAGAGTCATTCCAGAATGAAAAACCTACTAATGATTGGTATGAATATATACCTATTAAAAATATTATTGTACCTATAAGGTTAAAATATAAATGAATTGCGGCTACTCTTTTAGAATTAGTGTTTCCTCCTACACTGGCAAGTATTGATGTTACACAAGTACCTATATTTTGTCCTAATACTATTGGAATTACTGTAGAATATGTTATTATTCCTGTCGTAGATAAAGCTTGTAAGATACCAATAGTAGCGGAAGATGATTGAACTATAGCAGTTACAATACATCCAGCTAATACTCCTAATAATGGATTAGATAAGCTTTTTAAGATAGATGCAAGTATTGGTAGATCACTAAATGATGAAGCTATACTCATCATGGACATCATACCAGTAAATAGAAGACCTAATCCCATTACCATACTACCTATATCTTTTGTCTTTTGTTTCTTTGCTTTTTGTGTTATTAAGAATCCTACTATTAACAGTACTGGAGCAAAGCATTCTGGTGTAAGTAATCTTAATATACTATCACTATTTACTCCAGCTAGTCTTAGTATTTGAGAATTCATTGTAGTACCTATATTAGCTCCCATTATTATAGGAATAGCATTCTTTAATGATAAAATACCCGCTCCTACTAATCCCACTACTATCACTGTAGTAGCAGCAGATGAATGTGTTACAAATGTTATTACAAATCCTACTAATAAACCTTTAAAAGCATTATTAGTTACTTCTAATAAGATTTTTTCTAATTTTCCTCCACTTAGTTTCTTTAAATTAGTACTTAATATATTCATTCCATATATTAATAGTACTAATCCTCCTAATAATTTTAATAATGATACAAATATATCCATATAAACCTCCTAAAAGGCAATTATTCACCCTATAAACTATATCATATTTATTTTATTAAATAAATAAAAAAGATAAATTATTCTTCAGATAATTTATCTAAAAATTCACCTATTGTAATTTTAAAATCTTCTCCTGATTTTATTCCATATTTATCAATAATATCTGTTATACGTTTATCTACTCCATCTTCTATAGATACTTGTGATATTTTCTTTTTAAAAATTATTTCAAATAATGCTTTTACTACATCTATTAAATATCTATCTTCACTTATATATGTATCTATAATATCTAAAATTGTATCTTTATATTTATATCTTATTAGTCCTATTATATTATCTTTATCATATACTGCGACATTTATCATATCACCATCAAATATGGCTTTAATTATATCTTCTAATCTATATTTTGATAACCAGACTTTTTGTACATCTTCAATTATCTTAATATCATCTTTTTTTATTTGAATTGATTCCATAAATATCACCTCTTGTATTAATATTTTTTAAAGTACATATCTATTCCTAAAAAGAAGATTACTGGATATTGTAGAAATATAGGTATAGTATCAAAACTTCTTTTCTTATCTATTTTACTAATTCTATTCATATCTTCTTCTGATAATTCAAAATCAAATATTTCTAAGTTTTCTTTTAAATGTTTTGGATTAGTTGATTTTGGAAAGACTATATGATTACTTTGAACATGCCATCTAAGTATTATTTGTACTGGTGTTTTATTATATTTATTTGATAGTTCTACAAATAAAGGATGATTTATAATCTTTTGATTACCATGTCCTAATGGATACCAAACTTCAGTTTTTATATCTTTTCTTTCTAAGTATTCTACTAATTCATGTCTTTGACAAAATGGATTTACTTCTATTTGGTCTACTACAGGTTTTATACCATTTACATTAATAATCTTTTCTAATTGTTTTTCTTTAAAACTACTTACACCTATTGATTTAATTTTCCCCTCTTTTTGTAGTTCTATTAATTCGTTCCAAGCTTCCATATATTTACCAACATTTTTATGTAGTAATACTAGATCTATATAATCAGTAGATAATTGTTCTAGGGATTTTTCTACGCTTTTTCTTATTTTTTCTTTTTTATAATTATTAGGCCATACTTTTGTGGTGATAAATATTTCTTCTCTATTAATTCCAGAGTCTTTAATTGCTCTACCTATTTCTTTTTGATTAAAATATATTTCTGCAGTATCTATATGTCTATATCCTATTTTTAGAGCATTTAATACTGTTTCATAACATTCTTCTTTTTCTAATTGCCATGTGCCTAATCCTACTTGAGGAATTGTATTACCATCATTTAACTTAATGTTTACCATAACTATTCTCCTCTATTTTCTTCTAACCATTTCTTAGCATATGAGCAACTAGCAACTACACTATAACCTTTCTTTTCTAATTCTGTTACAGCAGTTTCTACTAACATAGCTCCTATTCCTTGACCTCTTAGAGAATCAGATACATAAGTACTATATATATCATAAGTTGTTTTATTCTTTTTCTTATATTTTATTTCAGCCACGATTTTATCATGATCTTCAATAAACATTCTATCTTCTTCTTTTATAAATATCATATGCACCTCCTAAAATAATTTATATTCTTTCTTAATAGTTTTTAAATCTTTATTTGTATATACTTGATTAAATACATATATTACTTTTAGATTAGCTTTATCAAATAAAGCATATTCATATGTCTTATAGCCTGTATTTCTAGTTATATAAATATCGTATTTAGAATTAGATTCTAATAAGTATTTTCTAGCAATTAGTTTATCTACTCTTTCTAATTCTCTTTGATAATTCTTTTCATTATACTTACATTCTATATAGAAAAAATATAAGTTATCCATTACTCTTTCTGCTTTCTTATATTGAAAATCTAGTACTTCAGCTTCTACTTCATATAAAAGAGGAGGAAATACTGCGAGAGTTGTATGAGCATTTTTATCTTTTCTTATTTCTTGCATATATACATAGTAATTATCTAAATCTTTATGTGTTTCTTCATTATGTATTCTTGTAAGATATATAGAACCTATTATTATACTTACTATAAGGAATATTAATGATAATACTATTATTGTTACTTTAAATGCTTTTTTGGCATTTTCTTTCTTTTCATTGACTTCTTTCATTATTATCACCACTATAGTATTAGTATAACATTAATAATAAAGAAAAAGATAGATTAATCTATCTTTATTCACTTCTTAGAGATTCTACTGGATCTTTTTTAGCTGCCATATGTGATGGAATTAATCCAGCTATTACTGTTAGTATAATACTTATAATAATTAAGCCTAAGGCACCTGTTATAGGTAGATGTGATAATCCTTCTATATCTGTTAGAGAATATATAACCATATTTATTGGAATATTTAATAATACTGTTACCATAATACCTATTATTCCTGCTACGGCACCTTCTATAAATGTCTCAGCTTTAAATACTCTAGAAATATCTTTCTTAGAGGCTCCTATTGCTCTAAGTATTCCTATTTCTTTAGTTCTTTCTAATACTGAAATATATGTTATTATCGCAATCATTATACTTGATACGATTAATGATATTGATACAAAGGCAATTAAGACATATGTTATAGCGTTAATAATTGTTGTTACACTACTCATTAATAATCCAACATAATCAGTATATGTAATTTTATCTTCTTCTTTTTGTTTTTTATTATAATTTTCTATCGATTTAGTAATTCCATCTTTATCTTCAAATGTATCTGCATATATTGATATAGATGTAGGTCTTTCTTTTTCTATATGACCAAAATTATTCATATTATCATTATAACTTCCTGAAGACATGTAATTATCATATACGCTTATTAATACATCATTATCTGGAGATTGTAACCATCTATCTAAGAAACTTGCTAATGATACTTCATCCATATTCATCATTTGAGATGTATATGCACTATTTTGTTGTTGAAGCATTAGAGTTATTAATTTAGCTTTATCAGATACTCCTAAATTCTTTAAGTATTTCTTAGCTTCTTCTATTTTTTCTTCATTACTACTTACACTAAACTTTAATCCGCTTAAGACATTAGTTTCTGGATTATTAATTTGATCTATTACTACTTCTGAATCATCTACATGTTGTATCATCCAATTAGTTAATTCTTTTGTATATGCTAAAGATGCATCAACTAACATATTCTTAGATTCTTCTTTTTGTCTAATAATACCTACTACTTTTAACTTTAAGGATTTTTGTTTTACTAATTCTTGTACTTTACCACTATTCTTTTTAACTGATTCGTAATTACCATTATCTTTTCTAATATAGTAATCTGTTTCAGTTAATAAATAAAATTCTTTATTTAAAATATCTTTATAAGTTATTTTTTCAGAGTCATAACTAAAATCTTTACTATTTTCTAGTGACTTTAATATTTCTTTATAATTCTTTGATGGTAAGAAACCTAAATAATATAAGTTAGTTGCGCTTATTTCATTATTTCTATCTACTATTAATACAACTTCGTTATATTCTTTTGGCCACTCTCCTTTTACTATTTCATATTCTTCTTTTACTGCTTTACTTATACCTTTTCCATCTTTATCTGGTAATAATTCAGTAAATAGATTATCTTGGAAACCATCTCCGATATTATCATTTACTTGTCCTAAAGTTTCACTAGATTCTATAGTATCTAAGAAAGTAGAACCATCACTATTTACTAAGATATTATCTTGATCATAACTAAAAATATTAAATTTAGTTTGATAATTATAAATAATACCATTATTTCCAACATATTTATTTATTTCACTGTCTTTATTATCTAAATATTCTTTAAATTTTTTTAAGTTATTCTCATAAATATTTGTTGTCATCGTACTTGCAAGTTCTAATAGTGAACCATTGGTATAGACTGCATCTTTTTTATGTTTTGTCTCTTTAGTTCCTTCTGATACTTCTTTTCCTGTCTGTAAGAAACTTGTTAAATCCATAGCTTTAGATTGGATTGTAATTGGGTAGCTCAACATTGTTTCTCTTTGAATACTTGTAATATAATTGTTTACTCCATCTGATAGAGATAATATTAATGCTATACCAATTATTCCAATGGATCCTGCGAAAGCAGTAAGTATAGTTCTACCCTTTTTAGTCATTAAATTATTTAAAGATAAACCTAAAGCAGTTTTAAAACTCATTTGAGTTTTTTTAGTTTTCTTTTTATTATCTTCTTTTTTTACTTCTTCTACTTCATTGTATGGATTAGTATCATCTATTATTTTTCCATCTAATAATTTTATAATTCTATTAGAATATTCTTCTGCTATATCTGGATTATGTGTAACCATAATTACTAATCTATCTTTAGCAATCTTTTTTAATATATCCATTATTTGCTTACTTGTATTAGTATCAAGAGCTCCTGTTGGTTCGTCTGCTAGTAATATTTCTGGATCATTTACTAGAGCTCTTGCTATCGCAACACGTTGCATTTGGCCACCTGATAACTGAGATGGTTTCTTATGAACATGATCTTTTAAACCTACTTCTTTAAGTGCTTTTAAAGCTCTTTTTCTTCTTTCTTCTTTAGATACTCCAGATAATGTTAAAGCTAGTTCTACATTAGATAAAACGCTTTGATGATAAATAAGATTGTAACTTTGGAATACAAATCCTACTCTATGATTTCTATAACTATCCCAATCTCTATCTTTATACTTTTTAGTACTTACATTATTAATAATTAAGTCTCCAGAATCATATTGATCTAAACCACCTATAATATTTAATAAAGTAGTTTTACCAGAACCAGATGGTCCTAAAATAGAGGCAAACTCATTCTTTCTAAAATTAATACTTACATCATTTAAAGCTTTTTGAGTATACTCTTCAGTTTTATATTCTTTAGTAATCTTCTTTAACTCTAACATATTATCCTCTCCTACTCTTTTTTATTATAACATAAAAGAGGATTTAATCCTCTATATTATTTATTAATTATATGTCTTATTTTTTCTAATATTATTCTTAATGGTTTTGTTAGTTTCCATGATGTTGAATTATAGATATTATTTATTATTTCATTATTAGAATCTATTGTTTTATAGGCAAAATATAATTGTTCACTCTTATTATCAAGTAATCTTCTTTGTTCTTTATTATTAATTACATTTATTTTTCAATATTATTTCACAAAAAACTGATATAATATCAGTTCTATTTTTTCATTTTGCTTATTTCATAACTTATATCTATTAAATTATAAATATCATTTATATTCATAGAATTATCTAGTATTACAGTTATCCAACTCTTTTTATTCATATGATATCCTGGATAGATAGATTTATTATCTATTACTTCATCTACTCTATTTTTATAATATGACAAATCTAACACTTCTATTAAGTTATTAGTACTATTATCTAATTTATTTTTATTTATCTTCATAATGATACCAAACCACTTATTATTACAATTGTTTCTAACAATGGCAGTATCATCATATTTTTCCCATAAATATTCTAAATTAATATTATATTTATTTTTTATATAATCTATTACTTGTTTTGTCTGATTATAATTAAATACTTTTTTTGTGAAACATTTTTCTATTATGTCATTTAATATTTCTTCATATTCATTTTTTATATTATTAGAATATTCTCCACTAGTTTTAGAATCTGCTTGTAGATATTCATCTTGATATGCGACTTCTATTAACTTAGAAGTCATTATATTATCTTTATATTCTACTAATACTTGGAATTCATTATTAATAATATTTTTTATATATGTATATATATTATTTTCATTTATAAAGCCGTATTCTAATAATGATTGTTTGTTTACTTGATATTTTTCATTATTTAGAATGCGCATTTTTATCTCCATATTTATTTAGAACATAACATTTTCCACACATAGGTTTATATTCTACATTACTAAATGCTCCATCTATTACGACACTATCTCCTTCTGTTGCGAAAGTACCATCTACAAATCTTGCATTAAATTTAGCTCTTTTTCCACAATCACAAATAGTTATTAATTCTTCTTGTTCATCAGATAGTTCTAATAGTCTTTTACTTCCTTCAAATAATTCTGTTTTAAAATTAGTTCTTAGACCATAACAAATAGCGGGTACATCATACATTTTCACAAATATCCATAACTCCTCTACTTGTTTTGGAGTTAAGAATTGTGCTTCATCTACTAAGATACATGATACTTCTTCTTTATTCCATTTATCATAATAATCTTCAAAGGACTCTTCTGGCTTAATTAAAATATCTACTTCTCTTTCAATACCTATTCTTGACTGAAGTCTTGAATCAGCTTTAGTATCTATACTTGATTTTATTACTACTACTTTTTTACCTTTTTCTTCATAGTTATGTGCTACTTGCATTAGAGCTGTTGATTTACCACAATTCATTGCTCCATATCTAAAATATAATTTTGACATAACCGAACCTCCTATAATTAGTCAATATCTTCTTTCTTTCTTAAAAATATCTTTTCTGCATTACAATACATAGCTTTATTTAAAAACTCTGGTAATGGAAGATAAGATCTTTCCTTATTTAATTTATCTATTTCTTCCATATCTTCTTTTGATAATTCAAAGTCATATAAGTCTATATTTTCTTTTATATGATCTATATTTAATGATTTAGGAAATACTATATGATTACACTCAAGATGCCATTTTAATATTACTTGTGCTGGTGTTTTATTATATTTATTTCCTAACTCTGTAAATATTTTTTCATTTAATAGTTTTTTATCTCCATGACCTAATGGAAACCATGCTTGTGTTTTAATATTATTTTTATCCATAAATTCTTTTAATTCTTTTCTTTGGTAGTATGGATGACACTCTATTTGGTTTACTACTGGTACAATACTTGTATTATTTAAAAGATCAGTTAATTCCTCTATTCTAAAATTACTTACTCCAATAGATTTAATTTTACCTTCTTTTTGAGCATCTTCTAGAGCTTTCCAAGCTCCTATATAGTCATTATATCTTTGGTGTAGTAATACTAGATCTATGTATTCTATATTTAATCTTTTTAGAGAGTCTTCTACTGCTTGCTTACATTTATCATATCCATAATCTGATATCCATATTTTTGTAGTAACAAAGAATTCACTTCTATCTATTCCTGATTCTCTTATAGCGTCCCCTACTGCTCTTTCATTCTTATAATACTGGGCTGTATCAAAATGTCTATATCCTAATTTGATAGCTTCTTGTACTATTTGTTTACATTTATCTCTATCATTAATCATATAGACTCCAAAACCTATTTCAGGAATCGTATTATTATCATTTAGTTTTATATTCTTTACTTTCATATAGATACCTTCTTTTAACTAAAATAAATATACCATATATTTTTTCAAATAAAAAGATTGCTTATGCAATCTTATATTAATTCTTCTACTTCATTGTTGTTTGCCATATCTATTGCATTACTTAATTCTGGATTTACTATTGGTGTAATTACTTCTTCTTGCTCTACTACTATTTCTTCTTCTTTTTTATCATCATTATTTTCTTTATCTTTTGGATAATACCATAATATGAATGAAACTACCCATATAATTATATTAAAGATAACCATAATAGTATTTGCTTCATAAGCAATCATTGTATCATATACATTAGCAAGTGCATGGATTATACCACAATAGAAGATACTTTCTGTTCTTCTTAAAATAGCTGTTTTCATCATAATCATAGTAAATAGGAATAAGAAGAATGAAACCATAGACATACCATAATGCATATCAGTTTTTGTTATAAATAATGGTAAGTGCCAACAAAACCATATTATTAAAGTAATTCCAGTAGCAAGTATTGGATTATATTTCTTTTCTAATTCAGGATATAGAACAGATGACCATCCTAATTCTTCATTACTACCTCCAAAGAAAAACATTTCTACAAATATTAATGGTGCGATATATATAGGCATATCTGGTTTAAATTTAAATGTAGATGCATAAAATGAAATAAAATATAAAATTGAGAATCCTATTATATAAATAGATGTGCCTTTCTTATGATTAAAAAACATTTTTATATAGTTTTTAGGGCTTCTATTATCCATACATAGATATCCTGCGACCGCTGGTCCTAAGACAGCTAAACCAAATAATAGATAACCAACTATATCATAGGCATTTATTATTCCTAAATTACATAATATAGCTCTTAATATGAATATTCCCCATGTAATTGAAAAGGTAATTCCTAAATATTTTAATACTTTTTTATTGTTCATAAACTACTCTCCTATTCTATTTATAGATTATCAATTTATAATACAAAAGTAAAGAAAAAAGACTAATTATTATTAGTCTTTACCTTTAAATGGATGTTTAATTTTATCTTTAATTGCATTAGTAATTATATCTCTACATTTATTAAATAATTTATCTGCTTCTTCATGAGATATTTCTAATCTATTCATGAAATCATCGATAGTTTTTTCAGTATTTTTTCTACCTATAAAGAAGTTATCTTCTAATACATCATTTACTCTTCTTGCATATTCTTCACTGCAATTTAATTCTTTCATTAACTCTTTTATAAAACCAGTCTTATTCATCTTCAGTACCTCCATACATTACTCCATCTGAATCTTGTTGGATCATATAACCATATTTAAATATATATGACATTGCGAATAAGAATAGTATTTGTACAATATCTATGCCGTTTATATCCATATCAAAATCATTAGTTGCTAGACTATTTATTAAGCCTTCTCCTAAACCAGATACTATGATAGCTACTATCATTAATTTAGCTATTTTTTCTATATAATCTGCATTTTCCATTGTGAATGGAGTATCTCCATTATTGATATTAGAAAATAGTTTTCTTAAATTATCTAGTATATATATTACTACTATTACATTTACTAATAATAATATTATTCCAGCTTCTGTTGTTACAATTAATTCTACTTTTGAATTGTTTTTTAATGCACTAGTAATTACATTTAAGCTTTCATCATTACTAGTAAAATCTCCTATTCTACTATTTTTATAATAAATATAAGAATTATTATTTTCTTCTACTATTTTAATATTACCTGTACCTACTAATTTATTATCTTTTACTTCTATACCATTTATTAATACTGGTAATATTATCATTATAATTACTATAAATGGAATACATACTTTAGATACTATTGTACCTATTTTAGATAAGACTTCTATTATTTTACTTATCTTTTTAATTTTATTTTGTTCTTCTTTCTTTAATTTAACAATACTCATTTTAACATCTTCATCTAATGAATCTAGATCTATCATATTGTCATTAACAAGTTCTCCTATATTACATTTAAATATCTTACAAAGTTCTAGTATATTATTCATTTCTGGATACGCGTCTCCAGTTTCCCATTTAGATACACTCTGACGAGATACTCCTACTTTCTCTGCAAGTTCTTCTTGTGATATTTTCTTTAACTTTCTTAATTTTCTTAAATTGTCTCCAAATTTCATTAGACTACTTCCTCCTTACGACATCAATCTTATAATAAAATGAGTATTATTAATATCAACTTTGATGCGCATTATAAATATGCAATTAAAACTTTACATTTTCTAATTCTTTTAAATAATATATTTTATTTAAAACTAAATCTAAATACTTATTAT
>JAUNMV010000040.1 GCA_030531695.1 Bacilli bacterium
CTTCCTTTTTATATCCTTTTTCGTAATCTCCACATACTAGTAGTACTGTTTGAGCTCCATATCTACATGGTGTAGCTTCATCCAATTTTTTTATTCCATCTTCACTTTCAATTACATATATTTTAAATGGTTGAGCATTTTTAGCTGTTGGAGCTATTCTTCCTGCATTTAATATTTTATCTAACTTTTCTTTTTCTACTCTTTTATTACTAAATTTACGAGTAGAATGTCTATCTTCTATTACTTTTTCAAATTCCATATTATCCTCCTATATTAAAAATATATTTAACCATTCTATATTTATATTCATTAATATAACAAATAGTATTATTAAGAATGTTAAGTATGTCATTAAACCTCTTTCTTTATATAATTTTTCTGGTTTTTGAACTGCAGAGTCTTTATCAAAAGACATATAGAAGTAATAACAATATAATCCTATTAAGAAAGGCATAAATAATACTAATTCTATTCTATATTTAATTAAGAATATACCTATAAAGAAGATAGATGTCATAGCGTAAAAGAACGCTGTTGTGAGTAATGATTTATCTGTATAGTATTTAAATGATCTACGATATAGTGAGGCTTTCTTTTTATCATTAATCATTAAATATTCTGCATATCTTTTTATAGCCATTAAGAAAGCTCCTGTCATCCAGTAACCTAATACCATACTTACAGGTATTACTATATTTATTGGTAGAATAAACCAACCTAATAATAGTCTAATAGCGTTATTAACTGATTCAGATAACACATCTAATATAAAGACATCTTTAGTACGCATAGGTTTAACATTATAAAGTAATCCCATTACTAATAAGAATATCTCCATCATGAAGAAGTCTAGTCCTAATATTTTTTTACCTAAGAATAGGCCTACTACACTTAAAATAAACCAAAGTAACCATATTACTCTTCCATCACAATCTTCACTTACTAATACTCTTTTCTTTTTAACTGGATGAAATCTATCAAATTCTCTATCTAGATATTCATTTATTACATAGTTAGCTGAGGCTATAAGACTTGTTGCGAATAATCCTACAATTAATAGTAGAAGATACTCTAATTTAAATGGAAACTTACCTAAGTACATTGCACAAATAAATCCTGGTAAAATAAATAATTGTTTAATCCAATGATCTATTCGCATAATTTTTATATATTTTTTCATACTACCACCCTAAATTGATTATAACATATGCTATAATTATAGTGGTGAACAAAATGAAGAAGTATCTAACACGAAAGAATTTTTTTTATGCATTCATTATTATTTTATTCCTTATACTTTCAATAATAATGTGTAATAGACATGAGTATTGGGCAGATGAAGCTAACGCCTGGTTACTGGCACAGGATTTATCTATAAAAGATTTAATACTATATATACATAGAGATGGCCATCCTATACTATTCCATTTAGTAATAAAGTTATTTTCTGTATTTGGATTAAAATATGATCACTTCTATATAATATCTATTATATTTTCTACTATTGGTGTTAGTTTATTAGTAATTAAATCTAAATTTAAATGGTATTTAAAACTACTATTACCTTTTACTTATTTTATCTTTTATCAATATACTGTAGTAGTTAGAGGATATTGTCTTGCTTTATTATTAATTGGATTAATTGCTATACTATGGGAAAAAAGAAGAGAAAAATGTGTACTATTTACTTTTATATTATTCCTCTTACTTAGTTCAGAAATATACTTATTTTTACTTGCAGGATCAATATATTTAATTATGCTTATTGATTATTATAAAGAAATTAAAAAGACTAAGAAATTTGATAAGAAATATAATTTATGTTTAATATTTTTATTTTTAGCTTTCTTACTAACAACTATTTATGTATTTCCTCGAGAAAGTAATACTTTTAATCCTGATACTTTAAGAACTTATTTCTTATCTAGTTCTTTTATTACAAGTTTAAAAAATAGTGATTCTATAAAGATGTTTATGACTATGTTACTAGTTGTATACTTTACCTTACTATATAGAAAGTTAGGTATTAAAAAAACAATAGAAGCACTTATAATAATAGGTCCTATACTTATATTTATGATATTTAAATATAGTAATTTATGGCATTTCGGAATTGTATTCCTAGTATTTTTATTTATAGTATCTATTCAAAAATTAGAGAATAATAAATATATTAATATACTTTTATTAATAACTTGTATTATTCAAATATACTATTCTATTAATACTTGTATTTATGATTATAATAATAAATATTCTGCATCTAAAGATGTCGCGAACTTTATAAAAAAATATAATTATAGTAATTTAAAAATATATGGTCATACATTCTACTCTAGTGAAATTAGTCCTTATTTTGAGAATGATTTATATTTTAATTATGGTGGTTATAGATTCTACTATTGGGATAAGGATGCTTCTATTAATAGATATAGACTTACTTATAATATGTTAAGAGCTAATAATGTGGAATTATTTATTTACTATCCATATGAATTTGAGATTACTGATAAAATATATGAAAACTATAATTTTTATGCATTTCCTGCGAGTACATATTTTCAAGATGATAAATATGAAAATATGAATTGTTATGTATTTGTAAGAAAAGATATTGATAAAAAAAGAACAAGATAATTAATCTTGTTCTTTTATTTCTTCTTTTAATCTTTTTAATAGTTTTTTCATTGATTTAGCTATTACTTTAGTACTATGTTCTAAGAATTCTTCGTATGTTACTACGTTATTATTATTTGGAACATCAGATATACTTCTTAGTATTAAGAATGGTATATGACATAAGTAACATACTTGAGCAATACTTGCACCTTCCATTTCACAAGCTAGAGCATTAAACTTCTTATTAATCTTTTCACTCATCCAACTTTCTGTACAGAAGATATCACCTGAGGCTATTACTCCGTGTTTTACGCTTATTTCTTTATCATTTAATAGTACTTCATTAGCTAAGTTAATTAAGTAAGGATCAGCATCTATAAAGTCTCCTACTTCTGGAATAAATCCTTTATTATGACCGAAGGCTGTTATATCAAAGTCATGTTGAACTAGTTTTTCTCCTATTACAATATCTCCTACTGATAATGATTTATCTAATCCTCCAGCTACTCCGATATTGAATATATAATCTACTTTAATATTATCTATTAATATTTGAGTTGTACGGGCAGCATTTACTTTACCAATACCACTTTGTACTAATACTACATCTACATCACTAATCTTACCTTCATAGAATTTTAAATTGAATATTTCATATTCATTTTCTAATTCTAGATACTTTTTTAAAGCATCTAGTTCTTCTTTCATAGCGAAGATTATTCCAACTTTACTCATAACTATTCCTCTACTTTACTTAAATATTTCTCAACTGAATGAACTAAATCTTCATAGACTTCTTTCTTTAGATGGTCATCTGGAATTGTTTCTATATATAGATCAGGATCAATTAATTCTACTTCCATTACTCTATATCCTTGTGCTGTATGAACTAAGTCAATTCTCATGATAACTGCTCTTTTATATTCATCTATTAGGACAATTTTTTTAACTATATCATTTATCTCTTTTTCCAAATTAAATCTAGATATAAATTCAGGTTTTTTATATTCATTAAATACTCCAGGATATCTCTTAATAGCATATTTAACTATTCTATTTATACAGATAACTGATATTTCTCCTTCATTAATACCTTCTTCATATGGTTGAACCATTATACGATTTAAGTGAGCTACTTTTTGAAGATCAGCTTCGCTTTCTATAATATAAGTATCATCACCAGAAGCAGATACTATAGGTTTTACTACTATTTTTCCACCTTTATAATTATATTCACTAATATTATTTAAGAATACTGTATCTACTGGTTGAACATCATTTAATTTTAATAAAGCAAATTCTTTTTGTTTATCAATATTATCTGCGATTAGTACTCTATTGTTTATAGTATTATTATTATTTACGAAGTTTAAGAATTCATTGGCTTTCTTATGATATCCCCATACTGATCTTATTATATTTACGTCAGCATAATCATCTTCTTCCCATGAGGATACTTTAGCTTTATATCCTGCTTGTAGTAAATATTTTTGTAACATTAAATCATCTTTAATCTTATTTTTATATTCGTTACAAGATACAACATTTACTGTTACTCCATCAGTAAAATAATACATTAGTTGATTAGTTAGTCTTAATAAGTCCATTCTCGTTCTAAATAATTGTTTTTTGAAATTACTCATCTTTTAATACCTCCACTAATCTACTTATTTGATAGAAGTTATGAATTAATGCATCTTTAGATATGGCAAAGTTAACACGAGCTACAAACTCTTCTGTATTAGGCCACATAATGTTTTCTCCCATTAAGTATCTTACTTTACCAACATTAAACATAGCTTTTAATAAATCATATTCTGTATTTATTTGATTTCCTTTATAGTACTTACCTTTTAAATCAGTAAAGTCTACCATTACGAAGAACCCTGATTGTGGGTAAGTTTTCTCGGCTATTTTTACTCCTTCTATTCCTTTTAATAATCTTTCTGTAATAGAAGTATCATTTGTATAATGATTTATATCTCTAATTATATTCTTTTTAGTTTTTTCATCTTTAATTACATCAATACCATTAATAAGTACATTTACTAAATCTAATTGATATAAATATTTAGGTAATAGTTTATCAAAATATTTATCATATTCTTGATATCTTTTATCTGTACCATTAAAGGCTCCACGAACTGCATCTACTTGTGTTACACACATTGAGTCCATTAGATCAAATACTCCTGTGGCGAAGCCCCAGAATATTGGTGTTGGACATACAATAAATCCAGCTCTTAGGGATGCTAAACCATATGACTTAGATACTCCAAATAAAGATATTGTATTATTAAAATATTTTGGAATAGATGCGATTGGGAAAGCTAACTTTTTATGATTATAAGTTAAATCTCTATATATTAAATCATCTATTATAAATACACTTTTATCTAAACAAATATCGGCTATTTCAGTAATTAAATCCATATTATCTTCAGTCATTACATTACCTATAGGATTATGTGGATTTATATTTAGATAAGCAACTACTTTAGGAATATAACCATATTGCTTATCTCCTTTTTCTTTTAATCTATTATTTACTTCATCTATTTTTTTACTTAATTCTTTTGGATCTATAAAATAATCATTTTCTATTCTTAATGGAATGGATTCTAAATGAACCATTTGTTTTTCTGCAATGCCTGCAAATATACCATAAGTAGGTGCAGGAATTATTATTACATCTCCAGGGCGAGCAATAACTTTTAATATCATATAGAAAGCTTGAGTAGTTGAACCACAGAAGGCAACATTATGAACATTTATCGCATCACAATATTCATTTTTCTTTTTAGGGAAACCTTCTCTTTTTAAATAATCAACTAAGTCTTGTCTTGCTCTGCTAGAACCAACTGTAGATGGATAAACATTTAAATTATCTGAAAGAGATGTAAGTATCATATTCTTTACACATGGAGGAAATGGTCTATATTTAATCGCATCTCCACTACTTAATGCTTCATGATATGGTTCACTTACTTTATCGTCACCATACTTTTCTATTTCAAAATTAACTAAGTCATATCCATATACAATCTTTCTAATCATAGGATCAAAAGGATTATTTGGATCTTCTTTTGTCATCGCAATTTTCTCATCTTTTAACTCTGGATAATATTCCATTAAATCTTTTAATGCTTTAGAGTACTTAGATGGATCTTCACTACCATGAGTTATAGGAGAAGTATTTCTCTTTAATATTTTTTTTGCGATATTCTTAAGACTCATATTATCACCTACTTTAATTTTAATTTCTTTAATAATTTATTATCTGGATCATTTAATAATTCTTTTAATAATCCTGATTTATATGTAATTAGTAAATATATACTAAAACATACTAATCCAGATATAGACATTATTGGTATTTGGATTAATCTGCCACTTAAGTTCATTGGAGCTATATGTGTTACTAGTACTAAGATTATTATAAATATACTCCATGGGATTATAAATTTCTTAATAGTAGTAAATAATTCTCTAAAACTAATTCCATATCTTTTATTTAAACATATTAGTGAATAACTTATTGATATAGTATAACCTACAAGACCACATACTACTGCTCCATCGGCAGGCATTAATCCTAATTTATCCCAAAGTATAATAAATGGTCCATCAAATATAATATTAAATATTAATCCTATTACTATACTTACTATAACTTCTTTATATTTGCTTAAACTTTGTAGAATATTAACTATTACTGTGAATACTCCACCAAATAAGGCATAGAATACAAAGTAATTATATACATCTGTTCCTAAGAAACTTTTACCATAGAACATTGTCCATAGTGGTCCTGAGAATGCTGATATAAAGAATGTTAATGGTACTATGATAAATAGTATTAATTCTAGTGATTTATTTATTTTACTAGTTACATCTTTTATATCTTTTCTTGTGAAGCTATCTACTAAGTTAGGTGTTAATGATACATTTAATCCCATTATAAGAGCTAGTATTATACCATTAAATTTACCACCCCAAATAGTAAAGACACTTGATACTGATTCTGTTACTGTAGCAGAGGCATGTAAGATATCTGACATTACTCTTTGTACTATTACCATATCTGTTACTTCGTATAGGTTACTTACTAAACTAATTACTACATATGGTATAGCATAGAAGAATAGACTTCTAATTATTCTTTTTGTTGTAGCATTTTTCTCTACTGTTATTTTCTTTTCTAATAAATTAGAACTATGTAATTTTATTTGTAGATATAATAGTGATATTAAACCACCTACAAATGCTGCGAATACTGATATTCCTACTGCTTTAGTTAATCCTAAATTAAATACATGTAGTGCTAGATAGCATCCTCCTAATATTACTACTACTCTAACTAATTGTTCTATTATTTGAGATACACTTCCTGGAGTAATAATCTTATGTCCTTGTAGGAATCCTCTTGTAACACTTAAGAATGGTACTACTAGTATGGCAAATGATACTAATCTTAATACTTGTACTATATCATCTACTGTATTACCACCTGTACCTGATACTGCTATCATTTTAGCTATTGGTCTTGCTAGTAAGAATAATAATATAAACATAATAGCTGATAATAAGAAGATAATTGTTTTAGATATCTTGTATACTCTTGATACATCATCCTTATTACCTAATGCAATATATTCACTAGTTAGTTTACTTACTGCAAAAGGAAAACCTGCTGAAGACATAGATAAAAATAAAGCATAAACATTATATCCATATCCATATAGTGCTCCACCTTTTTCTCCAATTAACGCATTAAAAGGTATAACGTAAATTACACCTATTATTTTAACTATAATTATACCTATGGTAGAGATTAATGCTCCACCTAAAAAAGAATTCTTTTTCATATATATATCTCCAAAAAAAGTATATCATATTCTTACTTATTATTTATTTAAATATGACTATTTTTTCTTTTCTTTACAACTATATTAAATATTTTTTTACTATAGGAATTTTCTTTAAATAATGAATACTTATATAAGATAATATAAATATTATTATAGAGAATAATGGTATACCTATAAACGAATTTAATAAGTAGATACTTATACTAGATTTAACTATATCTAAGAATATTCCATGTATTAAATATATACCAAATGAATATTCAGATAACTTAGTAACTATTTTATTTTCTTCATTTTTATAATTATTCATTATAAATATAAAGAAGCAAGCAGATGCTAAGATAATAAATGATTCTCTATATGAGAAATATATATTTATAAAAGCATTATATTTAATAGATATATAATAACTAAATATAATATCTAAAATAATTGTAGTTATAAATATTGATATTAATAGCCAATTAATATGTTTAAATTTTAGATCTTTTGTATGTCTATATAGAGTATCTCCTAACATAAAGTATCCTATATAACATAGTAATGTGAAGTATGAAGCAATTGATGGTACTATCATACATATATTACATATTATAAATATTACTATGTACATTAAAGTGATTTGTTTTTTATTCATTTTAGATAACATAATATTAAGAAGTGGTTGTATAGCATATAATACTATTATTGTGTATAAGAACCATAAGTGTTTTCTATAAGGTTCTAATACTAACATATATAATTTATTATAAGTAATTCCTAAGTATAAGTATTCCCATAAGAGATAGATAATATCCCAACATATTATGATTATAATAAACTTCTTAATTCTATTAAGATACTTAGTTTTATCAAATGGTTTCTTTAGTAATAGAGCTCCACTGATCATAAAAAATAATGGTACACTTATTCTTGATATTACGTTATATATTACTGATCCTAAATAAGATAAATTAGATATACCATTATAATTATTACAGTAGCAGTTAGCTACATGGATTACTATTACTAAACACATGGAAAATGCTCTTAAAAAATCAAATCTGTATTCTCTGTTTGTCAATATACCACATCCAATAGTAAAATTATAACAAAAATTAAGTATAAAAAAAAGACAAGTAGTCAATTACTTGTCTAGTTTAATAAGCTACTGGTTCAGATGATACAAATATATAGTTGCCATCTTCATTTACAAAAGTGAATAAGTAATTTGTTCCACTATTAGTAACACTTGCATATAAATAGTCTCCTTGAATATATGCAGAATTTACTGAATATGTGTCAGGTCCACAAGCTCCACCACATCCAGATTGTATTCTTACATAAGATGAACTGGCAGCATCATATTTATAATTATTGCACGCTTTTGGGTTTTCTGGTACAAATGAGTAATTTTTTCCTAAATATTTAGTCGCTTTTTGTGCTACATCTGATACTGGAATGGAATTAGGCATTTCATAACTAGTTTTATATAATGGGAAATATTCATTATGATACACTAATAAAAAAGCTGTACTTCCAGATATATCATTTGCAGTTATTTTTGTAGTTGAAACAAAAAAATCTAATAATCCACATCCACCAACTTTTGATAATTTTTTCAATACTTCATTAGCTGTATTATTTACTTGTTCTCCTACTATTTTTTCTGGTTCTTTTGTTGTTTCTTCTTCTTTATCTTTATCATCCTTATCTACAACTTCTGGAGCACTGTTACTTTGTTTATTTGTTAATCCTATAGTTTCTAATATGTTAGTTTTAGCCATTAGTAATAAAGCTACTAATATTAGTACAATAATTACTAATGCTATAATTACTCCTACTGACTTCTTATTTGATTTTTCTAGTTTTTCTAATCTTTCTTCTATATTTTCATTATTATCCATTTACTTTCCTCCTATTATATAGTAATTTTAACATATTATTTTTAATTAGAGAATAATACTTTTTCATTTTTAAATAATTTAATAATTACATATATTAATATTGATGAATAAACTAGTGTAGATAGTAATATAATTATTAAATATAGAATTGTATTATTAGTTAATCCTATAGTTATTAAATCATTAATAAACATAGTGTGACTTACTATTGGGATTAATGATATTTTGGCATCTAAAGTTATATTAGTCACATAAAAAATCATTGGAATCATTGTGATAAAGTTTACTGGTGCAAGTGAACTTTGAGCTTCTTTATATGATTTAGTAAATGATGCGATAGTTATACATAATCCACTTACAAATATTGAATAGCTTATCATTAATAACATTGTGATTAATAATGAGAAGATATTTATATTTATTATGGCATCATCATATATACTAAATAAATTACTTGATATTGATAATGATAGTATTATTAATATTGTACTTAGAATAGATGAAATAATACATGATATAGTGATAGCTAGATATTTACCAATTACTAATTCACTACTCTTTATTGGGAATGTTAGAAGTGTTTCTAATGTACCTCTTTCTTTTTCACCTGCTATAGTATCAGTTACTCCATAGATTGCAGTTAAAGATATACCCATCATGGCATAGATTACTCCAACAAATAGTAACATATTTACTGCTTCACTAGTACCTTTTAATTCTTCTGTTTCTACTACTATACTATTATCTACTTTATCAAAATCTACTGGGAAGTTAGCTAAATATTCATGACCTAATACATAGTTATAAGACTCTAAGTATTGTGAGGCAATTAAAGTAACTTCTGCACTATTTTGTTCTTTAGTATTTGAATATATTGTATATTTATTATCTTTTTTTATTATATAAGCACTTATTTTTTTATCCTCATACATCTTACTTAATTCTTCTTTTGTACCATATTCTGTATTAAGATTTAGTTCTTGTGCAATTGTTTGTTCTTCTTCTGTTAAAGAATAATTTATACCTACTAAGTATTCTTTACTTTCTACATCATTCTTTTCACTCATCATATCATCATATACATATGAGAATAATATTAAATATAGAGGAATCATTAAAGGTATTACTAACATCATCATAAGAGATTTCTTATCTCTTAAAATAGCTCTTAATTCTTTTTTTATTGTGATTAGTATATTACTCATTATTCTCACCTCTTATTATCCTAAAGAAAGCATCTCTTAGGTTTGTTGTTTTAGTATCTTTTACTATCTCTTCTGGTGTACCTGTTTTTACTACTTTACCTTGATGTATTAGTACTACTTTATTACAGATATTTTCTGCTTCTTCCATATAGTGAGTTGAATATAATATACATTTTCCTCTATCTCTTTCTTTTTTAACAAAGTCTAATATTACTTCACTAGAGATAATATCTAATCCACTTGTTGCTTCATCTAATATGTAATACTTTGGATCATGCATTATACATCTAGCTATACCTACTCTTTGGGTTTGTCCAGTAGACAGATTACCTATTCTTTGATCTATAAAACTATCTAGTTCTAGATATTTAGATAATTCCTTTATTCTTTCTTCTTGTTTCCCTTTTGGTATCTTATAATAGTCTCCACACATTTTTAATAATTCTCTACATGAAATATCTTTATATAATTTAGTATTACCACTTAAGAAAGCTATTTCTTTTTTTATTTCTATTTCATTTTCTTTATATGTAGTATTATTTATTACTACTTTTCCTTTAGTAGGTTCCATTATACCAGCTATTATTCTAAGTAGAGTTGTCTTACCTGCTCCATTAGGTCCTAATATACCTACTATTTCTCCTTCTTTTGCTTCTAAAGATATATCTTTATCTGCATAGAATTCTACTTCTTTCTTTTTATCTTTTTTAATAAACTTCTTACTTACATTTTCTACTTTTATCATATATACTCCTTAATGATGATGGTGATGATGTCCTTCTAAATGGTGTTCTATATGACATTTTTCATCACTACAATCTTCTCCAACTAACTCTAATTCTACTGTTGAGTGAGCTATATTATGTTCTACTAACTCTTCTTTAATATGCTCTTTTATTTCATGAGAATATTTGTTTACTACTACATGAAGTGTTGCGAAGTTATTTACTCCATCTATACTTCTTACATGAATATGATGTACTCCCTCTACTCCTTTAATTTCTAAGATATGTTTTTTTACATGATCTATATCTACATTAGCTGGGGCTTTTTCTAAGAATAGATCTACAATATTCTTCATATTAGAGAAAGCATTTACAAATATAAATAAAGCTACTCCAATAGATAATATAGAATCTATATATGTAATATTAGTAAATCTCATTAGAATAGAACCTATTAATACTACTATCCAACCTAAGACATCTTCTAACATATGTAAGTTTACTGATTTTTGATTTAGACTATCTCCATCATGTGTTACATAAGTTGCGATTACATTTACTATTACTCCAAATATAGCAAATATAATCATACCATTATAGTTAACTTCTACTGGATGAAATAATCTTTCAATAGACTCATATATTACAAATACTGAACCTACTA
>JAUNMV010000072.1 GCA_030531695.1 Bacilli bacterium
AAACATAATAAAAACAATTTGGCATTATTTTTAACTATTATTTTTATACTTTTTTCTATATTCTTGATTTTAAATCCTAATTCTTTTGGAATAGATAATGGAAAACTTGTAATTATAGATAATGCTATAAATGTAAAATTTAATATTTGTATTTTAATTATTGCTATTGCATCTATTTTATTTATTTTTATAAATAGAAAGATAATGAACTGGAAGAAGCTTATACCAATATTTATAACTGTTTGTTTGTGGATATTTGGTATTTTGTTTGTTTTTATTGATCCTACTATATTAGTTGGTCACTTTATTATTACTATTAGTAGTTTCATTATGTATTTTACTATTGAAAATCCCGATTTAAAACTTATTAATCAATTAACTTTGGCAAAGAATGAAGCTGAAAAAGCATCTCAAGCAAAAAGTGATTTCTTAAGTAGTATGAGTCATGAATTAAGAACTCCATTAAATGCTATTGTTGGATTGTCTTCTTTACTTAAAGATGAATATAATCACGATGAGGTAGTTAAAGATGCTGATGACATTTTACGTGCCTCAAATAACTTATTAGAATTGGTAGATGGAATTCTTGAGATTAATCAGCTAGATTCTAACAATATGGAAATAGTTAATGCTAATTATAATCCTTATGATTTATTTAATTCTATTGAAAAGAATACTAAAATGAGAATTGGTGATAAACCTATTGAGTTTAGATGTAGAGTTACTTCTGATATACCTAATATGTTATATGGAGATAAGAATAAATTAAGAACTATTATAAATAATTTATTAAGTAATGCAGTTAAGTATACTGAAAAAGGATATGTTGATTTTGATGTTAATTGTATAGTTAATGATAATAAATGTAATTTAAGAATTACTATTAGTGATACAGGTAGAGGAATTAAAGAAGATCAAAAAGAATTCTTATTTACTAAATTTTATAGATTAGAAGAAGATAAAGATAGTGATATAGAGGGTACTGGATTAGGATTATCTATTACTAAAAGTTTAGTTGAACTATTAGGTGGAGAAATAAGTGTTCATAGTACTGAAGGTATGGGTACTACATTTACTGTTACTGTTAATCAAGAAGTAGCTAAAAATATGATTATTACTGATACAGAAATATTATAGGTAGGTGATTTATTATGATGACTATTGCGGTAGACTTTGCGGTTAATATTACAGGATTATTATTCTTAATATTTATGATGGTTGTATATTTTTCTAAGAAGAATATGAATAATATTGATAATATGTTGTTTAAATTACTATTACTATTTAACTTTTTAAATTCATTTATTCATATATTCTTCTTACTATTTCAATGGTATTCAATTAGAAATGATGCATTATTATTACTTATTATTAGAGGTTATTGGATACCAATACAATGTTATTTAGTAGTTATGACATTTTATCTTTTAATTGCTCTTAAAGGATCTGATCCAGATTTTAATAATAAATTATTAGCTAATAAAAAGAAGTTCTATATATACTTATGGGGATCATTAGGAATAATAACTATAATATTTGCTTTTTGTCCTATTAGTTTAGTATATGATAATACTGGTATTTTAGCTGGTATGACTGGTTTTGGTACTATATTATTTTATTTATTCTTAATAATATTCTATTTAATGGTATTAGTATCATTAATTATATTTAGAAAAAAGAATACAAAAGAGAAAATATTACCTTTTAAAGTTTTAGCAATATTTTTAACTGCTGGATTTATTTTATCTGCTATGTATCCTCAATTATGTGTTACTGAATTCTTAATCACAATCCTTTCTTATTTGATGTTCCATACAATTGAGAATCCTGATTTAAAATTAGTTAACCAATTAACTTTAGCTAAGAACGAAGCTGAAAAAGCATCTAATGCAAAGAGTGAATTTTTATCTAGTATGAGTCATGAACTTAGAACACCATTAAATGCGATTGTAGGTTTATCAACTATGATTAAAGAAGAACAAACTAGAGAAGAAATAAATAGAGATGCAGATGATATTTTGAAAGCATCTAATAATCTATTAGAACTTGTAGATGGAATACTTGATATAAATAAATTAGAATCTAATAATATGGAAATTGTTAATAGTTCTTATAATCCTAAAGAATTATTTGATTCTATAGAAAAATCTACTAAGATAAGAATAGGTGATAAGCCTATTGAGTATAGAAGTAGAATAAGTGAAGATTTAC
>JAUNMV010000041.1 GCA_030531695.1 Bacilli bacterium
GTTAATATATCAAAAGATTAAACCAATAGTAAAAGGAAATGGTACAAGTACTATTAAAGAACTACTAATAGAATTTAATCCCTATTACTTTAATGATATAGAATTAGATTCAACATATGATAGAGTATTAGAATTAAATGAATTATATGAATATGATTGGAAATTTAACTTATCCAAAGGAGCTATCTCAGAAGTAGTAGATAATAAAGATACTATCAATGATCTAACTAATATAGTAAACTCTATTACTAATAAAATAGATATAGGATTTGCCAGTGTAGATATAATAGAATTACCTAATAAAGAATACTATGTAATGGAAATAAATAGTGGAGTTACTATGAAAAAAGTAATTAATACAGTAGGAGAAGATATAGTAAAAAATATCTATAAAGAAGCAATAAACCAACTATTTATAGATTGTTAACAAAAAAAGGTTGACATATAATATTAGTAGTGTTAATATAATAATGAATTTGATAAGAAAGGAGTGAGAATATGGTTTTATTAAATAATTATATTAAATTTAATCTAGTAGGTATGAATGACTATGGGGATATTACTGTATTCTCATCTTTTTAAACGTATATTTTTTATAAAGAGTCATTCATAGAATGACTCTTTTATATTTATAGGAGGGGATTAATATGGAAAAAATGAAACATTTTAAATTACTATTTAAGTATTTTAAACAAGATAAATTAAAAATAGTAATCTATATATTATTAGTATTAGCATCATACCTTCCTGCATTACTCGCAGCATTCTTCTGGGGAAGAGCTGTTGAATATTTATTAGTAAAAAACTTTATAGGTTTTATTAAATATTTAATAATATGGGAAGGAATATATATACTTTGTTACAGTATTCTACCTATACCTAGAGATAAATTATATAATTATTTTGAAATCAAGTTCATGAAAAATGTATCAGTGGACTTATATAAGAAGATTGATAATCTACCTGCAATAGCTTTCGAAGATATTGGAGTAGGTGAATATATCAACCGTCTATATAATGATACAGATAGAGTAATGTCTCTATTAAGACAATTAATTAAATTACTATGTAAATGTTCTATAGTAATAGTAATGTTATCATTATCATTTTATATATCTTATATTTTAGGATTAGAAATCTTAATCTTTGGAGTAACAATGGGATTTATCAGTATGAAATTCTTCCCTAAGATAAAGAAAACTCAAGAAAGTATTAAGAAAGAAGCAGATGCTTATGTAAAAGTAGCTACTGAAAATATCACAGGTATAAGAGAAATAAAAGCTTTAGGTATAAAAAAGAATACCGAAGATAACATCCTACAAAGATTAACTAATATCTTTACTAATGAAAAGAAGATAAGAAACTATGAAATAGTATATTTTTCTTTAAATAGTTTAACTTACTTCATACTACAATTTGTAATATTATTTACAGCAGCTAAGTTCTTTGTAGAAGGTAAAATAGTATATGCCTTATTTGTAATGTTAGATTCATATATCTGGAGAATAGATGAAGTAGTAGAATCTATCTCAGACTTTGGAGTTAATTATAATAAGGTTACAGTATCACTAAAAAGAATAGATGAATTAGTAAATAATAAATTATATGAAGATGAAAAATTCGGTAGTATTGAATTATCTAATACTAAAGGTATAATTGAATTTAAGAATGTTAAATTTAAATATAGAGAAGAAGAAGATTACACATTAAAAGGATTAAACCTAAAACTAGAACCACATAAAAAGATAGCTATAGTAGGACGATCTGGTAATGGTAAATCTACTTTATTCAATCTATTATTAAGATACTTTGATACTACAATTGGTTCAATTACTATTGATGGAATAAATATTAAGGATTTAAGTGAATCATCTCTAAGAAGTAATCTATCTATTATTAGACAAACTCCATTTCTATTTAATATGTCTATATTAGATAACTTTAAGATTGTTAAGCCTGATGCCACATTAGATGAAATAAAAAGGGTATGTAAAGAAGCTTATATTGATGATTACATAGAATCTCTTCCAGAAAAATATGAAACAATAGTAGGAGAAGGTGGAATAAACTTATCAGGAGGACAAAAACAACGTATCGCAATAGCAAGAACTCTACTATTAAATACAAAGATTATTCTATTTGATGAAGCAACATCTGCCTTAGATAATGTATCTCAAGAATACATAAAGAAAACTATTGATAACTTAGTAAAAGATCATACAGTAATCATAGTAGCTCATAGATTATCTACTATAGTAGATGCTGATATCATTCATGTAATAGATAAAGGTAAATTAGCTGATTCTGGTACACATGAACAATTATTAAAACACTCAAAAGTATATAAATCTTTATATACAACAGAATCAAATTCAGAAATAGAAGAGGAGTAATCCTCTTTTTATTATGTTATAATCTTAATGAAGGAGAAGATTATGAAGATAGTATCATGGAATGTCGCAGGACTAAGAGCTTGCTTAAATAAAGGATTAGATAGATTTGTTGCTGAAGATAAAGCAGATATCTATTGTTTTCAAGAAACAAAAATTACAGAGGAAGAAAATCCCTTTCATCCCTTAGGATATAGAGAATATTTATATCCTGCAGAAAAGAAAGGTTACTCTGGTACAATGATTTACTCTAAAGTAGAACCTATTAATGTTAAATATGGTATAGATGATTTAGAATATGATAGTGAAGGAAGAACAATCACATTAGAATTCGAAGACTTTTACTTAGTAAATTGCTATGTACCTAATTCTAAAAGAGGATTATTAAGATTAGATTCTAGAATGAGATTCGAAGAATTAATGAAAAAGTACTTATTGGATTTAAAATCAAAGAAAAATGTTATCTATTGTGGAGACTTAAATGTAGCTCATGAAGAAATAGATATTAAAAATCCTAGTACTAATCATTTCTCTGCAGGATTTACAGATGAAGAAAGAGATAAAATGACTAAACTACTAGAAGCAGGATTTATAGATACATATAGATATTTTAATCCTGATACTATAAAATACTCATGGTGGAGTTATATGCATCAAGCTAGAAGTAAAGATATAGGTTGGAGAATAGACTATTTTATAGTAAACAAAGAATTTATAAATAATGTAACTAATACAATGATATATACAGATACTTTAGGCTCTGATCATTGTCCTATAGGTATAGAAATAAAATAATCCACAATACTTGTGGATTTTTTATGTTATAATGTAGAAAATAGAGGTGGTATCAATGAATTGTCATAAATGTGGAGCAAGCAATAGAGAAGATGCTAGATTTTGCACAACTTGTGGTAGTGAATTATTAATACCAACTAAAGAAGAACAGCAACAAGACCAAGATGATAGAGCTAAAGAACAAAAAGATGCAGTAAAAAGCTTTATTATAGGAGTATGTACTTGTGCATTTTCTATATTTATTGGAATATTCTTATTACCATTATCAATAATAGGAATAAGATATGGTATTAAATCAAAGAATGATATATTTGGAAAAGTAGGAATTGTATTAAATATAATGAATATCTTTATTCAAATAATATCTACATTCTTAGTAATGCCATTTATGATCTCAGTATTTAAAGATTTATTAGATAGTGATAGATATGCAAATAAATATATATGTAGTGATATGGAAGCTGTAGAAATAGAAGATAATATTATATTTCAATTGAATAAGGACAAGAAATTTACTCTATCTTATGAATATCCTGATAGTAATGGAGTAATATCAGGTACTTATAAGATAAATAGCTATGAAGTTAATACCATTAAAGATGTTACTGAGTATACATATGAAATAAAATTAAATGCTGATTCAAGAGTAATAGATAATGAATTAGTAGATGGAGATTATCAAACTAAATATAGCCTTAAAATTAAAGGAGAAGAGGTATTGTTAGAAAATACAATATCTAATAATAAATATACTTGTAAGAAAGCAAATTAGCTTTCTTTTTTATGCATCAAACCATGCTTAAACATTGACAAAATAAGGATTTTATGATATAATTAGTCAACAAATATGGGGGTTGTTTATATGTATTTTTATGATGATAAAATGTATAAGATTAAACTTGCTTTATTGACAGGAACAGTAACGGTAGGAATTATAGGTGGAGCATTTGCTTTAGCCTATTTACATGAAAAAAAGATACATCTTCATTTAACTGATGCTCCATCTACTTCACAAAGTTATGATGTTGGAAAACATGTGATTTCAGTACCTTTATCAGATGAATATGATCTAGCTAGAGAAAATTATCAGTTTGAAAGTATTCCAGGTTATGAACCAATTGGTCTTACATTAAAAGGAAGAACAGGAGGAGCTATATTATATTCAAATAAAAAAGAAGTAAACTGTACTTCTTCTACAGTTAATGAAGATGGTAATTACTATTATGGAGACTTTGGTACACCTGTTGATAATGGTGAAGATGAATATACAAAAAAAGAGCCTAATGAATTTAATATAGGAGAGCATATTATATCTGTTCCAATGAATGATTGTTCAACTGATGAAAACTTACAATATGATTTACCAGAAGGATATGAAATAGTAGGTATTGCCACTAGTTCTTATGGTAAATATAGTAATCATTCAGGAGGAGCACTTTTATATAAGAATGTTGTACCAGTAAAATGTCATCTAGAAGAAAAAGGGTATACTTCCTTTGGTACACCTATAGAAAATGAAAAGGTAAAGACATTAGATAAATAAGACAAAACATTGACTATATAACGGTTCTATATTATAATTAGAACTCGTAAGTGGGGGATTAGGAATGAAATTTAAATTAAGAAAATTAGCGATTCCAGTAATAATAGCTGGAGTAATTATATATGGTGGTTCTAAGATTGGTAGAATTAATCATAATGAAGATTATAAGAATAATACTAATCAAGTAGAAGAAAAAATCGATATCGATGAAATCATTACAGAACAAGGTGAAATCGATATGGATAAAATCGATAAAGTTGAAGAACCAGTGATAGAAGAAAAACCAACAGAAGAAGTAATCGAAGTAAGAAAAGTAGATGGTACTGAGATTCAAACAAAGAAAGTAGTTAAAGCTACTTCTGCAGTTAATGTAAGAAGTGGTATGACTACAGATAGTGATAAATTAGCAGTATTAAATGCTGGTGATTCAGTAGATTTTTCATCAGATGAAAATGAAGGATGGTATACAGTTAACTATGATGGTAAGACTGCATATGTATCAAAAGATTATTCAACAGTAACTGAAGAAACTAAAGTAGTTGCTCCATTACAAAAAATGGTTTACTTTAAAAACAGTTCAAATTTATATAAAGATAGTAAATCAAATGAATCTATAGGAGATATTCCTGAATTAGAAGCTGCTGCAATATATGGAGAATCTAATGGATTATATTTAGCTTCTGTAGATAATAAGGTTGGATATATTAAACCTGAAGATACAGGAGATTTAAAAGATACATTTGTAATAGTTGATATATCAGATCAACAAGCATACTTATATGAAGGTAATGAATTAGTAGTTCAAACACCAATTGTTTCAGGTAGAAATTCTTCACCTACTACTAAAGGATTACATGAAGTATGGTATATAGAAAATAATAGATTCTTAAAAGGTGATGGATATAACGTATATGTAGATTACTTTATGGCATTCCATGGAGGAGAAGGTTTACATGATGCAGAATATCATACACACTATAATTCAGATGGCTCTATTGCATTCTCACACGGATGGAGATCAAAGAATGCCTTCGGTGGAGAATTATATAAAAATGGTGGTTCACATGGATGTGTTAATATGCCAAATGAAGCTACTAAAATCATGAGTGATCATATTGAAATAGGAGATAAAGTCCTAGTAAAACAATAAAAAAAGATATCCACAAATACTGTGGATATTTTTTATAATTATAATTAGCACTCTATATTGACAAGTGCTAAATTTAGGTATATCATTAATAATGAAAAAGGGAGGTGGATTTATGTATCCAAATATGGAAGATACTACTAAGAATCCATTACAAAAATATGGTAGAGATATAACTAGTGCAGTAAAAGATAATAAAATAGACCCAGTTATAGGTAGAGATGAAGAAATAAGAAATTTAATTAGAATTCTATCTCGTAAAAGTAAGAATAACCCAGTACTTATAGGTTCTCCAGGAGTTGGTAAAACAGCTATAGTAGAAGGACTTGCTCAAAGAATAGTTAAGGGAGATGTTCCTTCGGACTTAAAGAATAAGAAAGTATGGGAATTAGACTTATCCGCTTTAGTAGCTGGTGCAAAATATCAAGGTGAATTTGAGGAAAGATTTAAAGCCGTATTAAAAGAAATAAGTGACTCAGATGGAGATATCATCATGTTTATTGATGAGATACATATGATAGTAGGAGCCGGATCTAATAATGCTATGAACGTTGGTAATATGTTAAAACCAATGCTTGCTAGAGGTGAAATTAGATTAATTGGAGCAACTACTCTAAAAGAATATCGTGAGTATATTGAAAAAGATGGTGCCTTAGAAAGACGTCTACAAAAAATTTTAGTACAAGAACCATCTACAGTAGATACTCTAACAATACTTCGTGGATTAAAAGAAAGATTTGAAGTATATCATGGAGTAACTATTCGAGATAATGCTTTAGTTGCTGCAGTAAACTTATCAGATAGATATATTACAGATAGATTCTTACCTGATAAAGCAATAGACTTAATAGATGAAGCATGTGCTACTATCAAGATGCAAATGAACTCAGTTCCTGCATCTCTAGATAAGATTAATAGAGAAATAATGACTCTAGAAATAGAATATCAAGCACTAAAGAAAGAAAAAGATGAAGTATCTAAAAATAGAGTAGCTGAAATAGAAAAGGTAATGGAGTCTCTTAAATCAGAACAAGATACTCTAAGATTAAATTGGGAAGTAGAAAAGAAACTTAAAGATTTAATTAATGATAAGAAAGCTAAGTTAGAAGACTTAAAATTCAAACTAGAACAAGCAGAAAATGCCTATGACTTAACAGAAGCAGCTAAGATTAAACATGGTGAGATACCAAAAATAGAATCTGAATTATCAGAATTAAAACTTAACATGCAAAATAATATCTTATCTGATGTCGTAGATGAAAATAATATAGCTGATATAGTATCACGTTGGACTAATGTCCCAGTCGCAAAACTAGTTAGTGGAGAAAAAGCTAAATTACTTAACTTAAAAGATAATCTTAAGAAAAGAGTAAAGGGACAAGACTCCGCAATAGAATTAGTATCAGATGCTATTATAAGAGCTAGATCTGGTATTAAAGATCCTAATAGACCTATAGGTTCATTTATATTTATGGGTCCTACTGGAGTAGGTAAAACAGAAATAGCTAAAGCATTAGCTTATGAATTATTTGATGATGAAAGACATATGGTAAGAATAGATTGCTCTGAATATATGGAAGCATTCAATGTCTCAAGATTAATTGGAGCCCCTCCAGGATATGTAGGATATGATGAAGGTGGAGAACTTACAGAAGCAGTAAGAAGAAATCCATATTCAATAGTACTATTTGATGAGATAGAAAAAGCTCATCCAGATGTCTTTAACATCTTACTACAAATCTTAGATGATGGTAGAATTACAGATTCTCAAGGTAGAACAATAGACTTTAAAAATACTATTATTATTATGACATCTAACTTAGGTTCAGAAATAATTCTTGATCATGATACTGATGACAATAGAGATGAATTAGTATTAAATATCTTAAAATCTAAATTTAGACCAGAATTAATCAACAGAATAGATGAAATAGTAATATTTAATTCTCTAAGTAAAGAAGTAATCTATGAAGTATTAGATAGAATAATAGAACTTGTTAATAATCATCTAAAACAAGCAAGATTAACAATAGAATTAACTCCTCAAGCTAAAGATTACACAATCTCATCTTCTTATAATAAAGAATTTGGTGCTAGACCAATAAAAAGATTTATTACTAAGAATGTAGAAACATTAATCGCAGAAGAATTACTAAAAGAAACTATCCATGAAGGAGATAATCTATTAGTAGATTATGATGGAGAAAAATTCGTATTAAAAAATAAATAGAAACAGTCAACTGTTTCTTTTTTTTATAAGTATTTAATTGTATAATAATAATAGGGTGATTAGTCTATGAACATGTTTACTTTCTCAGTTAATTTTGTATGTCTTTTATTTTGGGCTTTTCTAGCAGGAGTATACTTCTTAAAGAAAAATATGAATAACTATGAAAATAAGATATATAAATACATAATCATATTAGACTTTCTATTACTATTCACACACTTTTTAGGAATAATATGGGCATTTTATTTTGAAAAAGATATTAATAATTTATCCCTTACATATAATCTAATTACTAGAGTATATAGTATAGCTCAGATGGGTTGGTGTATATACTTCACTTATTATATGATAGTAGCTGTAAATGAAACTAATGAAAAATTTAATAATTGGTTTTATAGTAACCCTAAAAAGATATCTAAATTATTTATATTACTAAGCATAATAATATGTATTATAGATTTTATACTACCAGTAAATTATGATATGAATTCTAGTGGAGTAGTAGTATTTTCAGGAGCTAGAGTAGACTTTGTTACTTATTCAATGATTATTCTTTCAACAATATGTTTAATATCAATTATTAAGAATAAAAATAATATAAAGATTAGAAAAGTAATACCATTTGTCTTTTTAATAATATCTCAATTGACTGCTTTAGCAGCCTATATGTATGATTCATCTATAAGTATATTTACTTTATCTATAACTCTTATAAGCTATTTTATGTATCATACTATCGAAAATCCTGATATAAAGATTATCAGAGAACTAGAACTTGCGACAGAACAAGCGCAAAAGAGTAATAATGCAAAAAGTGACTTTTTAAGTTCTATGTCACAAGAAATGAAAAGTCCTATAAATCAAATATTAGGTCTTACCCAAACAATGCTTAATAGAGAAGAAGTTATTGATATGCATCATGATGGAGAAGAAATATTAAATGAATCTCATAAACTAATAGAACTAGTAGATGGAATACTTGATATCAACACTTTAGAAACAGATAAAATAGAATTAGTAAATGTAGAATATAATCCTAAAGAAATATATGACTTTGTAGTAAAAATGGCTCAAATAAGATTAATAGAAAAAAATATTGAGTTTAAAGATTACTTTTCAAGCGATATACCTACTAAGTTATATGGAGATAAAGAAAAGATAAAAAGAATTATCTCAAACTTAATAACAAATTCAATTAAATATACAGATACAGGATCAATTAACTTTGACATGACTTGTATAAAAGAAAAAGATAAATGTATCTTAAAAATAAAAGTAACTGATACTGGTAAAGGTATGAGTGAAGAACAAAAACAAATAATATTCTCTAATGACTATGTAAGAAATAGTGAATCAAGTGATTCTAATACAGAATTAGGTTTAGCAATTACTAAGTCAATAGTAGAACTAATGAATGGAAAGATAGAAGTAGAAAGTACTTTAGGAGAAGGAACTACATTTAAAGTAGAAATAAGCCAAAAATATGAAAAAGAATAGAGGTTGATTACATTATGAATATGTTTACATTTACTATTACCTTAATCTCTATATTTTTCTGGGCATTCCTAGCAGGAGTTTATTTTTCAAAAACTAATTTATCAAATATAGATAATAAGATATATAAATATATTCTAATATTAGACTTCTTGCAAATATCATTAAGCCTTATATGTTTAATAACTGCATATTACTTAAATTATCATATATCTATGATGATTATCTATGATATAACAGCTAGATTCTTCTGTGTAACTCAAATGATGTGGTATTTTTCATTAATGTTATATACATTAATAATTACAAGTACAGAAGATTCTGCATTTAGAAAAGTAGTTATGGGTACTAATAAATTTGGACAAACAATAAGATTAGTATTTATCTTCTTACTTCTAGCAGTTATATGGATTCTTCCAGTAAATTATGCAATTAATAGTAAAGGAATACTAGTATATGATGGTGGAAGAACTGATGTAATGTTTTATACTCTAATAATTGTTGTTCCAATACTAGTAACATATTTAATAATAAAAAGAAAACACTATGAATTTAAAAAGATAATCCCATTCGTAATAATAATAGGATTTCAATTAACTGCTTTCTTTATTTCAAAGATAGATAATAGTATTAATATGTATCCATTAACAATAACTTTAATAAGTTATCTAATGTATCATACAATAGAAAATCCTGATATTAAGTTAATAACTAAACTACAACAAGCAAAAGATACAGCAGAAAAGTCAAATAAAGCAAAAACTGACTTTCTATCCAGTATGTCACATGAGTTACGTACTCCATTAAATGCTATAGTAGGATTAACTACTATGATTGTTCAAAGTGATAATAAAGAACAAATAAAAGAAGATGGAAAAGAGATATTAAAATCTGCTAATAACCTTCAAGAACTAGTAGAAGGAATGTTAGATATAAATAATTTAGAGTCGGATAATATAGAATTAGTAGAAGAAAGTTATAATCCTAAATACTTATTTGAAGATTTAATAAGAGTAACAGAATTAAAATTATTAGGAAAAGATATCTCATTTAGAACAAACTTTAAAAATGTTCCAGTAAAGTTATATGGAGATAGAGAAAAATTAAAAAGAATAATAAATAACTTATTAACTAATGCGACTAAGTATACAGAAAAAGGTTATATATACTTTAATGTAGATTGTGTAAATGAAAAAGATATATGTACTCTAAAAATAACAGTAAGAGATACAGGTAGAGGAATAAAAGAAGATCAAAAACAATATCTATTCCATAAATTCTATAGATTAGAAAGTGATAAAGATAGTAATATTTCTGGTACAGGTTTAGGATTAGCAGTAACTAAATCATTACTAGATTTAATGAATGGAGAAATAGAAGTAGATTCTATTTATGGACAAGGTACTACATTTACAGTACATATAAAACAAAAGATAGAACAATTAGAAGAAGAAATAGAAATACTATAAAAGACTAAAAAGAAGGTGATTACTATGCGTATGAATATGTTTACATTCACAATAACATTTACCTCAATATTCTTTTGGGCTTTTTTAGCTGGAGTATATTTCTTAAAACAAAAGATAACTAACGTAGATAATAAGATGTATAAATATATTTTGTTATTAGATTTTGTACAAATAGTATTAGACCTATCTTGTATAGTATTAGGTGGAGTAATGGATTATACAAGTAGAAGAGACTGGTTAATATATGATATTTTAGGTAGATTCTTCTGTGTAACACAAATGATATGGTATTTAATAATACTTGTATATACATTCTATAATATTACAGAAAACAATTTAGATTTAAGATACAAACTAGCTGGTAAAACACCAAAACAAAGAAAAATAAGATACTGGATAGCAGGTATAATGCTTATAATTATAGGAATATTACCGGTAGATTACGAGATAGATAAGAATAATATCTTAATTTATAATGGTGGAAGAACAGTACTTATGTTTATAATACTAATGATTATAGTTGCTTTCTTAGTATTTATGATGATAAAAGAAAGAAAAAAATATAACTTTAGAAAAGTAATACCATTTATAGGTATAGTAGTACTTCAATTAACATCAGTGGCTTTCTCAGTAAATGATTATAGTATTAATATGTATGCTTTAATTATTACAGTAATTAGTTATTTAATGTATCATATTATAGATAATCCAGATATTAAGTTGATAGAACAATTACAAAAAGCAAAAGATGCA
>JAUNMV010000042.1:0-3783 GCA_030531695.1 Bacilli bacterium
AATATTATAGTGTATGGTATAAATATATAATTTTTTTAAAATACTTTGAAATTTAATAATTCGGAGTATTTTTTTATTACTTTTTTATTTTTATATAGGGGAATAATTAATATTACTTAGATACATACTATAAATAGTTAATTTTAGGTATTTTACTTATGATTAGAGATTTGTTATAGTGTAGTTGGAGGGGTTAATATGAGAATAATTTTGGGGTTATTATTATTCTTTATTATATTATTTATTTATTGTTTATGTAGAGTAGCTCATGATGCGGATGAAGAAGATATGAAATACTTTGATAAATAATATTATTTATAATATAATATCTTTATTGGTGGGGATATTATGAAGAAAGATAAGCTTGATAGAGTGGTTGGATATAAAGCTTTTAATGATGATCATACTAATAGATATGGTTTATATTTTGAAGAAGGTATGACATATACAAGTGAAGGTAAAGTTAGCTTTGGTGTTAACAGTACTGGTGGTTTTCATATGTGTAAAAATCTTGAAGATACTTTAAGATATTTTATAGGACTTGAGAATGATCCTGTAGTAGCTGAAGTTGAAGGTAGTGGAGATATAGTAGAATATGAAGATGACTATAATGGTTACTATGATATGTATTCTGTAGAGAGATTAGAAGTTAAAAGATTTTTAAGTAGAGAAGAGATGCTTTATACTATACTTGATGATACTCATATATATGATGAAAGAGTATGTAGATTTGTACAAGGAATTAGAATGAATCCTGTAGAAATAGAATTATTTAAAGAATATTTTGAAGATTCTCCGAGGGTATTACAAGCAATTGCTTATTATCAAGAAGGAGATACTGAAGTATATAATAGAGGTTTAAAATTAAAAAAATAAAAGTACTTTTTAAAGTACTTTTTTAATTTACTTTTATATTGATTAATGGTACACTTAAATAGATTAAAAGATAGGGTGATTAGTTGTGAACTACGTAAATGTAACTATAACAATATTAGATATTGCATATTTAACTTTCTTAATGTTTATATACTTTTCTAAGAAGAATATGCCTAATATTGAGAATAAGATATATAAAGTAATATTAGTATTAAGTTTATTTGTAACTGTATCTGATTTAGTATTTTGGAGTTCTTGTTTTTATTTAAAAGATACTCCTTATATAGTAGAAATAATGCAGAAGATATATTTAACATTCTTATTATTCTGGGAAGTATATTTAATTTACTATATTGTATTAGTTACTAATCCTAATAGTAAGTTAGTTAAGAATTATTTAGGTATTAATGGTAGAATTAGTATTTATCCTAATATTGTTGCATTAATACTTAGTGCTATACAATTCTTTTTACCTTTAGGATTTGAAAAAGGTAATGATGGAGTACTTTTATATGCTGATGGACCTATATATGGTTTTATAGTTATGGTTACTTTGGGTTTAGCTGTTATTGCTTTTTTATCTGTATTTATTGGTAGACATAATATTACTGTTAAGAAGACTACTCCTTTAATAGTATTTACTATATATGAATCAATTATCTTTTATATTTTTATACAAAATCATACAATATGTGCATGGAGCTTATCTTGTACATTAACTAGTTATTTGATGTTCCATACTATTGAGAATCCTGATTTAAAATTAATTAATGAATTAGAACTAGCAAAGACTAGTGCTGAAAAAGCAAATAATGCGAAGAGTGATTTCTTAGCAAGCATGTCACATGAGTTAAGAACTCCATTAAATGCAATTATGGGTTTAACTCAATTAATTGAAAAGAATGATAATGTAGATCAAATACATGAAGATACTAAAGATATTATGTTGGCTAGTGAAAACTTACTCGAATTAGTAGATGGTATACTTGATATAAATAAACTAGAAACTAATAAGATGGAATTAGTTGAAGGTAATTATAATCCTATTGAGGTATTTGATGATTTAGTAAGAATGATTAAAGTTATAATTGGAGAAAGACCATTAGAACTTAGAACTAAATTTAGTAATAATTTACCTTTAGAATTATATGGTGATAAAGATAAAGTAAAAAGGATTATTACTAACTTCTTAACTAATGCTGTTAAATATACTGATAAAGGTTATATAGACTTTATAGTAGATTGTTATAATGAAAAAGAAAGATGTAACTTAGTTATCTCTATTAAAGATACAGGTAGAGGTATTAGAGATGATCAAAAACAAGTATTATTTACTAAGTTTAATAGAAGAGAAGAAGATAAAGATACTGATATAGAAGGTACTGGACTTGGACTTGCTCTTACTAAGAGTTTAGTTGAAATGATGGAGGGTAAAATAGAAGTAGAAAGTACTTATGGAGAAGGTAGTACATTTACTGTTAAAATTACTCAAAAGATTATTAGAGGACCAGTTGAGTTTAAACATGAAGAAAGTAGTGTAGGAGTAGAATCTAGAACTATTAATCAGGAAGAAGTATTAAGAGAAAAAGTTATTAATACTAATGTTGGTAGTGAGAAAGTTAAATTGCTAGTAGTAGATGATAATAAATTAAACTTAAGAGTTGCTTCTAAATTACTTAGTGCTTTAAATTTCGATGTTTCTACAGTTAATAGTGGTATAGAGTGTATTAATAAGATAAATAATGGAGAAACATATAATCTAATATTTATGGATATAATGATGCCTGAAATGGATGGTATAGAGACTATGAAGAAACTTAAAGAAATGGGATTCTCTAGTCCAATAGTTGCTTTAACTGCAGATGCTATGGAAGGTAGTCGTGAAAAGTACTTAAGTGCTGGATTTGATGATTACTTATCTAAACCAATAGATCAAATGACTATTAGTGAGACATTAGAAAAATTCTTAAAATTAAAAGTTATTAGTCAAGAAGATGCTGATAATAGAAGAAATAATTATATAGAACCTGATGATAATACTAGTAGTTCTAAGGATGTAGAAATATTATAAAGAATTAATTCATTTAATTCTTTTTTATTGTATGATTTAATGTTAAAATATTAATAGTAGGGTGATTATATGAACATATTAAATATATCTTTTAATATATGTGGTATTGTATTTGTATCTTTCTTGATGATGTTTTATTTTATGAAGAAAGGTATGCCTAATATAGAAAATAAAATATATAGATTTATACTTATATTTAGTTTATTAATACCAACTATAGATTTAATATATTGGATATCTTGTTATTACTTAAAAGATTATCAATTTATTATTGAAATAGAAGCTAGAATATTTTTAACTTTCTTGTTATGTTGGTTAGTATTCTTAGCTTATTATGTTGTAGTTACTACTAATAAAGATAGAAAGTTTGTTCAGAAGTTTTTAGCTAAAGATGATAAAGTTAGTTTTATACCTTTTGTATTAATAGTAATTATAGCTATATATGAATTATTCTTATCATTTGGATGTGCTACTGATAAGAATGGAGTTGTTTTATATACTGTTGGTAATGTATATCATTTTAATGTTTATTTAGTTGGAGTATTTATTTTATTATCATTAATTAGTGCTTTGATTGGTAGAAAGAATGTTTCTATTAAGAAAGCTACTCCAATACTTGTATTTTTATTCTATGAGTTTACTATCTTTATAGTTTATTTATTTAATAGAACTATATGTATATTTACTTTATCTAGTACTTTAACTAGTTATTTAATGTTCTTTACTATTGAAAATCCAGATTTAAAATTAATTAAAGAACTTACTTTAGCAAAGAATCAAGCTGAAAAAGCTAGTATGGCTAAAACAGATTTCTTAGCAAGTATGTCTCATGAAAT
>JAUNMV010000042.1:3839-11533 GCA_030531695.1 Bacilli bacterium
GCCTCTTAATTCTATAGTTGGTCTTTCTCAATTAATTAGAGATGGAGATAATATAGAAGATATGAAATCTGATTCTATTGATATTATTAAAGCTAGTGAAGATTTATTAGAGATAATTAATGGTATCCTGGATATAAATGTCTTAGATGCTAATAGATTGGAATTACTTGAAGAAGCTTATGATCCTCATGAATTATTTAAAGAAATTGAAAGTATAGCTAAAGTTAGAATAGGTGAAAAACCTATTAATTATACTACTAATTACTTTAATGATATTCCTAATAAACTATATGGAGATAAAGAAAAGATTAAACGTATTATTACTAATATAATATCTAATTCTGTTAAATTTACTGATAATGGTACTATTATGTTAAATATATCTTCTACTGTACAAAATGGTTATTGTGTACTTAGACTTAGTTTATCTGATACTGGTAGAGGTATAAAGAATGAAGATATTCCTCATGTATTTGAGAAGTTTTATAGAGCTTCTGAATATAGAGATAGTGATATTCAAGGTACAGGTCTTGGACTTGCTATTACTAAAGGATTAGTTGAACTATTTAATGGTAGAATTTCAGTAGATAGTATGTATGGAAGTGGTAGTACATTTACTGTATTATTACCTCAAAAAATAGTAAATAATTAATTTACTTAGATAGGTTTTAGTGATACAATTTTTTTAGAATAGGAGAGGTTATATGAACGCTTTAAACACAATTAATATTGCAGTTAACTTATGTATGATTTTATTTTATGCTTTTCTTTTATGGATTTATTTATCTAAAAAGAACATGGAGAATGTAGAAAATAAGATTTATAAAAAATTATTATATCTTAATGCAGCAATTATTATGTTGCATCTTGCTTGGTTATTTTTTGGAGCTATTATAGTAGATAATTTTATTCCTACTATTATGTGTAATGTATATTATATTTTACTAGTAGTATGGGCTAATTACTTGATGAAATACTTACTTATTATTTCTAATGAAAATAATGAGAAAACTAAAGCTTTTGGTGAAAAGAATAAAAATATACTTAATAAGATTAATGTTATTGCTTTGATTATTTTTTCTATTATTCAGATGATTTTACCAATGGAGAGAATATATGATGATGCTGGTATGTTATTAACTAGTGTTGGATGGGACTTATATTGGTTCTATTTTGGTTTAGGAACTGAATTCATAATTTGTTTTATAACTGTTATACTTAATAGAAAGACAGCTGATAAGAAGAAAATATTTCCTTTTAAAGTATTAACTATTCTTACTATATTAATCTTAACTTTATTAGTTATTATGCCATCTGTATGTGTAACAATAATTATTACATCACTTGTAACTTACGTTATGTATTTTACAATTGAGAACCCTGATATTAAATTAATTACTGAACTTAGATTAGCTAAAGATGTTGCTGAAAAGAGTAATAATGCTAAAAGTGATTTCTTAGCTAGTATGTCTCATGAGATTAGAACACCTCTTAATACAATAGTTGGTTTATCTCAAACAATTGAATCAAATGATAATTTAGATGAAATACATCAAGATTCTAGAGATATAGTTATAGCAAGTGAAAACTTATTAGAATTAGTTAATGGAATACTTGATATAAATAAACTAGAAGCTAATAAGATGGAAGTTATTGAAGCTATATATAAACCTATGGATGTATTTAATGATTTAATTAGAATGATAGAAGTAAGAATTGGAGATAAGAATCTTTCGTTTACTTCTAATATTGATCCTAATCTTCCATATGAATTATTTGGTGACTCTGAGAAATTAAAAAGAATAATTACTAATTTACTTACTAACGCAGTTAAATATACTGATAGTGGTAAAGTAGAATTTCTTGTTAGAAGTAATATAGAAAAAGATAATTGTAGATTATGTATTTCTGTTAAAGATACTGGTAGAGGTTTATCTGATGAACAAAAAGAAAACTTATTTACTAAATTTAATAGAAAAGAAGAAGATAAAGATAGTAATATTCAAGGTACTGGACTTGGACTTGCTATTACTAAGAGTTTAATTGATTTACTTGAGGGTGAAATTGAAGTAGATAGTATATTAGGACAAGGTTCTACATTTACTGTTACATTTAATCAAAGAATAATTACTAAGATTGAAGATAAACCTCTTGAAGAGAAACAAATGGAAGTTACTCCTGTAGTTGAGACTGAAAAGAGAGAGATGCCTCAAATTACTCCTAATGCTGAGAATAATAATTCTACTCCTGCAGTAAGTGCTCCAGCTAATAGTAAACCTACTGGACAATCTATTAATAAAAAATTATTAGTAGTAGATGATAATAAATTAAATCTAAAAGTTGCTGCTAAATGTTTATCTGCATTTAACTTTGAAGTAGAAACTGCTAATAGTGGTTTTGAATGTGTAGATAGAATTAATAATGGAGATAAATTTGATTTAATATTTATGGATATAATGATGCCACAAATGGATGGTGTTGAGACTATGCATAAATTAAAAGATACTCCTGGATTTACTATTCCAGTTATTGCTTTAACAGCTGATGCAGTTGAAGGTAGCCGTGAAAAATATCTAGAAGCAGGATTTGATGATTATGTATCTAAACCAATAGATCAAATGACTCTTGGTGAAACACTTAATAAATTTATAGATTTAAAAGTATTAAGTAAAGATGATCTAGTAAAACTTGATATTACAGAACATATTCAATCAGTACCTGAAAACGATACAGAAGTTTTATAAGAAAAAAATGTAAGAAAACGTTAAGTTTTCTTTTTTTCTTTTAAGAATATTGTTATAATATACGAAGTGGTGGTAGAAAAAATGAAACGTAGTGAAGTAGACAGAAGTAAACTTAGTCCAATGATGCAACAATATATGGAAATAAAAGATAATTATGAAGATAGTATTATCTTTTTTCGCCTTGGGGACTTTTATGAAATGTTTTTTGATGATGCCATCCTTGTATCAAGATTATTAGAATTAACTCTTACTGGTAAACAAGCTGGACTTGATGAAAGAGTTCCTATGTGTGGTATTCCACATCATGCTTATGCATCTTATGTAGATGAACTTATAGATAAAGGTTATAAAGTAGCTATATGTGAACAATTAGAAGATCCTAAAGAAACTAAGGGTATGGTTAAAAGAGATGTTATACAAGTAGTTACTAAAGGTACTAAGATTGATTCTAATTTAGATAGTAAAAATAATAATTTTATTGCTAATATTTATGCATTTTCTTATTGTTTTGGTATTAGTTATATAGATATATCTACTGGAGAAGTATATTGTTCTTTAGTAGAAGGAGAAAATGATAAGATTATTAAAGAAATAACTAGACATAATTTTAGAGAAGTTATTGTTAATGATGATATAGATCGTGAAATAGTAGATAATTTACGTACTCAACATGAAGTATTAGTTACTATTACTAAAGATGAATTAGAAGATAAAAATTATGAATATATTTATAAGAATATAGAAGATGTAAGACTAGTTAAAACTTTAAAACATTTACTTTACTATATTATTGATACTAAGAAGGGTGATATGCATCACTTACAAAGAGCTAGTATTATTAAATCTAGTGAATACTTAGAGTTTGATGTTAATACTAAGAAAAATTTAGAGTTAGTAGAAACATTACGTAATAGAGAAAGACAATATAGTTTACTTTGGTTATTAGATAAATGTAAGACAGCTATGGGATCTAGATTTTTAAAACAAAATATAGAGAATCCTTTAACTGATAGAAAAGAAATAGAAAGAAGATATGATCTTGTTTCTAAATTATCAACTGAATTTATATTAAGAGATGATTTAATTAAAGAATTAAGTAATGTATATGACTTAGAGAGATTAGTTGGTAGAATTACTTATGGTAATTTAAATGCTAAAGATTTATTACAATTAAAAACATCTATTAATGCATTACCTAATATTAAGAAGATATTAGAAGAGTTAAATTTTGATAAGAAAATTGAGACTTTTGAAGATTTATTTTCTTTACTAGATAGATCTATACTTGAAGATGCTCCTTTTACATTACATGAAGGTCGACTTATAAAGCCTGGTTATAATAGTGAATTAGACGAATTAAAGAGTATTTCTAGTGGTTCTAAGGATTTTATATTAAATCTTGAAAAAGAAGAAAGAGAACGTACTGGAATTAAGAATTTAAAAGTAGGATTTAATAAAGTATTTGGATATTATATTGAAGTTTCTCGTGGGCAATTAAGTCAAGTAAAAGATGAGTTTGGATATGAGAGAAAACAAACTTTATCTACTTGTGAGAGATTTATTACTAAAGAATTAAAAGAAAAAGAAAATATAATATTAGGTGCAGAAGAGAAGATTATTTCTTTAGAATATAAATTATTTATGGATATTAGAGAAGTAGTTAAGAGATATGTATCTAAATTACAAAGAGTAGCTAGAATTATATCTGAAGTAGATATGTTACAATCATTTAGTATTGTTTCTGATAATTATAAATTTGTAAGACCTGAAATAACTTCTGATAAAGTTATTAAGATGATAGATTGTCGTCATCCTGTAGTAGAACAAGTTATGAAAGATAAGTATATTCCTAATGATATTATTATGGATAAGACTACTGATATTTTACTAATTACAGGTCCAAATATGGCTGGTAAGTCAACTTATATGAGACAATGTGCAATTACCGTTATAATGGCTCAAATGGGTTGTTTTGTACCTTGTAAGAGTTGTACTATGCCAATATTTGATAAGATATTTACAAGAATTGGTGCTAGTGATGATTTAGTTAGTGGGGAATCTACTTTTATGGTAGAGATGAAAGAAGCTAATTATGCAATAAGTGAAGCTACTGAGAACTCTTTAATTCTATTTGATGAGTTAGGTCGTGGTACTGCTACATACGATGGTATGAGTCTTGCTCAAGCTATACTTGAATACATACATGATAAAATTAAAGCTAAGACTATGTTTTCTACACACTATCATGAATTAACAGTACTTGAAAAAGATTTAAAACATTTAAAGAATGTACATGTTTCTGCAGTAGAAGAAAATGGTAAGATTACATTCTTACATAAAGTTAAAGTTGGTGCTGTAGATAAGTCTTATGGTATACATGTAGCAGGACTTGCTAAATTACCTGAATCATTAATCAAAAGAGCTGATGATATACTTAGTGTTTATGAGAAAAAGAGTGTTAAGAAAGAGACATTTACTCAAACTTCATTATTTGAGTTAACTGAGTCTGAGGCAGAACCTAAGATAGATCCAATTATAGAAAACTTAAAAAATATTAATCCATTAGAGATGACTCCAATGGAAGCATTAAACTATTTATATGATTTAAATAAAGAAGCTAAAAGTAAGAAATAATCTATACTTATAAAGCTTATTATTATATAATTAGAACGAGAGGAGTAAATAGGAATGAAAGAAGAAAAAAATATAGTTTTAAATATCATATTATCAATTATTACATGTGGTATTTATGCTTTAATTTGGTTAGTACAATTAACAGATGATGCAAGAGAATATAGTGGAGATACAGAAATGCAATCTGGTGCTTTAGCACTAGTTTTAACAATAATTACTTGTGGTTTATATGGTTTTTATTGGGATTACAAAATGGGTAAAATGATTTGTGATGCTCAAGCTAAAAATAATCTTCCTGCAAATGATAATTCAATTATGTATATAATTCTTAACTTAGTTGGATTAAGTATTGTTAATTACTGTTTAATGCAAAGTGACTTAAACCAAATTACTAAAGCTAAGAGTTCTGGTTCAATTAACTAGTAATGAAGCACTTAGTGCTTCTTTTCTTATTTGAAAGAAAACTTAAAACTACTTAAAATATTTATAGGACTTTTAGTTTATTATATTTTTTCTTCTATTACTCATATTTATATTCCTTGTATATTCCATTTACTAACAGGATTATATTGTCCTGGTTGTGGTGTTACTAGAATGATTATTTCTATTGTACGCGGAGATTTTTATAAAGCATTTAGATATAATCAATTATTATTTATAACATTTCCCTTTTTTATACTATTAGTAATAGATTTAATTATATGTAATTTTAAAGGTAAAAAGGCTATTATTTATAGAATACCTAATTGGTTATATTGTATATATTTTGTATTATTAATAATATTTATGATTATAAGAAATATATTTCCATATTTTTCAATATCTGGTATTTAAAATAATATTTCTTTATGTTAAAATAAAGTAGGTGATTTAAATGAAAAACAGAAGTGAATTACGTGAAGTTATAATGAAAGTTATTTATCAAATTAACTTATTAGATGAAGCTAATTTAGATTATGATGTAGAAAAATTAATTAAAGAACAATTGGAAATACAAAATGAATTTGTAGATAGTAGTGTAGATGGTATTATTAAGAATAAAGATAAGATCTATGAACTAGCTAATAAGTATTTAAATGATTGGACTATGGATAGATTAAATAAAGTGGATCAAGCTATTATTTCTTTAGGTATTTATGAGTTAATGTATACTGATATACCTAGCGTAATTGCAATTAATGAGGCTATAGAATTATCTAAAAAGTATTCTGATGAAGCTGTTACTAAGATGATTAATGGAGTATTAGATAAGGTATATCACGAAGAAGAGAAATAATTGTTTAATTATTTCTTTATTTTTAGGAGGTATATATGCAGGATAAGTATATTAGTGTTACACAGTTAACTCGTTATATTAAATTCAAGATAGATAATGATGTACATCTACAAGAAGTATTCTTAAAAGGTGAAATATCTAATTTTAAAGCTCATAGTAGAGGACATTTCTATTTTACTTTAAAAGATGAAACTAGTAGAATTAATGCGATTATGTTTGCATCTTCTACTAAAGGATTAAAGTTTACTCCACAAGATGGTATGAAAGTACTTGTTACTGGTAAGATAAGTGTATTTGAAGCTAATGGTGGTTATCAAATATATGTTAATGATATGTTAGAAGATGGAGTAGGTAATCTATATATTGCATTTGAACAATTAAAGAAAAAGTTAGAAGCTGAAGGATTATTTGATCCTACTATTAAGAAACCAATTCCAAAGATTCCTAATAGAATAGGAGTTGTTACTGCTCCTACAGGAGCGGCTATTAAAGATATTATATCTACTATTAAAAGAAGATGGCCTTTATGTGAAGTATTATTATTTCCTTCGTTAGTACAAGGAGAGGCGGCAGCAGAAGATATAGTTAAACAAATTAATAGAGCGCAAGAATATAATCTAGATACTTTAATTGTAGGTAGAGGTGGAGGTTCTATTGAAGATTTATGGCCTTTTAATGAAGAAATAGTTGCAAGAGCTATATACTCTTGTCCTATACCTGTAATTAGTGCTGTAGGTCATGAAATTGACTTTACAATAGCTGATTTTGTAGCTGATTTAAGAGCTCCAACTCCTACAGGTGCTGCAGAGATGGCTGTTCCTCAAATAGGAGATGTATCTAATTACTTAAATCAATTAAAGATTAGATTAAATAAATCTATTAGTACTAAGATAAATCATGATAGACAAATATTAGATTCTATTAGAAATAAATATATATTTACTAATCCTTTAACTATATATCAAACTAAAGAAATGTTATTTGATAGTATTATAGATAGATTAAAATTCTCTATGACTAATAATATTAATAAATATAGT
>JAUNMV010000073.1 GCA_030531695.1 Bacilli bacterium
GATACTATAAATATAGATGGTATAGAGTTAGTTGATACATATACTTGTAGTAGTGATGAATGTAAGGGGTATAATACTTCTACTAAGAATAATAAAGATGTAGTTATATATGATTCTACTTATTACTTATATAATCCTATTAGTAAAGTAAAAACTGAAGTTACTGGATTATCTAATAATATATATGCATTTATTGATTTAATGACTAGAAGTGATGGTACTAGTTATGCATTATATCTTACTAGAAATGATGGAGCTGGGGCATTTTATAGAATAGATAAAAAAGTACTAGTAACAGATTATTTATATTCATCTAATAGTACTACTGATAAATTACTAGAAGCAGGTTATTTTGCAGGAGTTAAAGAATTAAAAAGTAATAATGGAGTATTTATAATACATCAAAATACAGGAGAAGAAGTATATACATTTAATAATGCTTTATATATAAGTGATTATAAATTAGATGGAACATATTACTATTACTTAGGTGGATCATTATTTGGAGAAAAGAGTGGTGCTTTCTTAACTAGTAGTTTTACTAAGATAGTACCTGATAAAGATGTTTATAATTATTCTATTAATAGTGATAATACTATTACTGTTAAATCTAATAATAAATTTGAAGTATATGATTTTACTGGTAATAAGATATATACAAGTAATAGTTATATTAGTGTATTAAAACTATTAAAAGATTACGTAATAGTAAGTACTGATAAAGAAGTAAAGATATTAGATAATAAGGGTAAACTTATTACTAAATTCTTTGATACTAAGAGTAGTTATGAGTATCATACAACATTAACTGATAGTGAGCATTCTAATGGCTCTATTAGTATGATTGTACTAGATAAGAGTATTAGTGATGGAGTAGAAGGTAGAGGAGTTGAGTTTACTTATAATATTAGTACGAAAGAAATTAAGATAAATAAAATGACTACTGTCGGAGGACACGATTAAAGAGATATTTATCTCTTTTTTTGATATAATTAATTAGAATGGTGGTTATGATTAAGATGAAGAATAATAAAAAGAAATTTAATATAAATAAAGCAGTTGACTCAACAGTTGATTTTTTAACAAAAGATATTCCTGAGAATAAGATTGTTATTCCAAAAAATATAGAATTTATTACAACTGTAGTTTCTATTTTAATATTTTTTGCTTTATTTATGTTGCTTTTAAAACTCACTTTTAATGGTAATGAAGAAAATATACCTAAAAGTTATCATTCATATCCTCAATTATCAATTGAAGAATATAAAAATATTGTGAATGAATATGGTGATAAAGCTACTTTATTAGTAAAAGATTATATGCTAAATAATAATAATTCTATTCCTAATTTTGATGATATAGCTTCTGATATAATTATTGATGATTATCATGTTTCTTGTAGAGATAGAATAATAAATAGAGATGGAAGTATTTATTTATCAGATTGTTTTATTAGAGGGTATTATGGTAATTATGATTATCAATATGGATCTATTAAGGATTAAAGAGATATTTATTTATCTCTTTTTTTTGATATAATTAATTAGAGGTGAGTATATGATTAAATATATAGAATATACTCCTACAGCTGATGAGTTTAATTATTTAACTAATAGTGTTGGTTGGGGAGTAAGAGATAATAATATAGTAGAAGAAGCTTTAAAAAATACTCTATATTCTTTATGTGTATATGATGATGATAAATTAATAGGATATGGAAGAATTATTGGAGATAAGACTATATTTGTTTATGTACAAGATATTATAGTAATACCAGAATATCAAAGTAAAAAAATAGGTACTGGTATAATGAATAATATAGTTAATAAGATTAATGATTATAAAAAGATTAATCCATTACTTAGAGCTTATGTAGGAGCTGATAAAGGAAAAGATGGTTTCTATAGAAAGTTTGGTTTTATTACAAGAGAAGAAGCATCTTTAGGTGCTGGAATGATTTTATTTGGAGGTAAACATGAAGAAGAATAATAATATTATATGGGGATTTATATTAATAGCAGTTGGAATACTATTTGGATTAAATGCATTAGGTATTACTAATATAAATATATTTTTTGATGGATGGTGGACATTATTTATAATTGTTCCTTGTTTATTAGGATTAATTAGAGGTAGTGAATTTGCAGGTAAT
>JAUNMV010000043.1 GCA_030531695.1 Bacilli bacterium
ATGATACTTCCTCGTGCTGGGGTATCTGCTAATAGAATTAATGAAGTATTAGATAGTGATATATCTGTTATATCTGGAGATTTTGATGGTAAAACTAAAGAAATAGGTACTGTAGAATTTAAGAATGTATCTTTTAAATATCCTGATGCTGATGAATATTTATTAAAAGATATTTCATTTAAAGCTAATAAAGGGGAGACTATTGCTTTTATTGGATCTACTGGTTCTGGTAAATCTACATTAATTAATCTAGTTCCTCGTATATATGATGCGACTGATGGTGAAGTATTAGTAGATGGAGTTAATGTTAAAGAGTATAAGTTAGATGCTTTAAATAATAAAATAGGTTATATTCCTCAAAAAGCGGTAATGTTTACTGGTACAGTTGAAGATAACATTGCTTATGGTGATAATGGTAAGAATAAACCTTCTAATAAGAAGATAAAAGAAGCTATAAAAGTAGCTCAAGCTACTGAGTTTGTTGAAAAGATGGAAGATAGTTATCAAGCCCATATTGCTAGAGGTGGTACTAATGTTAGTGGTGGCCAAAAACAAAGACTTAGTATTGCTAGAGCTATAGCAAGAGATCCTGAAATATATATATTTGATGATTCTTTCTCAGCACTTGATTATAAAACTGATTCTACTTTAAGACATGAATTAAAGAAATATACTAAAGATGCTACTAGTTTAATAGTTGCTCAAAGAATTGGTACTATAATGCATGCTGATAAGATAATAGTACTTGATAAAGGTGAATGTGTTGGTATTGGTACACATAAAGAATTATTAAAATCATGTGAAGTATATAAAGAAATAGCTTTATCTCAATTAAGCGAAGAAGAACTTGCAGGAGGTGATAAATAATGCCTAGACCTGGTGGATTTAATACTACTGATAAAAGTAAAGACTTTAAAGGTAGTATGATAAGACTTTATAAGAGTTTAGAAAACTTTAAGAAATTATTAATCATCTCTATAGTATTATCACTTTTTAGTGCAGTACTAGCAACTATTGCACCTAATAAATTAAGTGATGTTACTAATGTAATTACTGAAGGTATTAAACCTGATGTAGAAATGATACAAGAAGTTAGTAAAGAAATATATGGCAATGCTATTAGAAAATATTCAATGATGAAGATTGAAATATATAAAGATGGTGGACAAGATATTACATCAGCTTTTGATGATCAAGCTCAAATTGAATTAGTAAAAGAATTTAATCTTATGACTGATGAAGAAAAAAGATTAATGTTAGAAGAAATAGAAATAAATGGTACTACTATATCTATTGATGATCAAATTAAATTTATTAATATAGTTAGTAGTATGAATCAAGATACTGTTACTGATGAATTATTAGCTAAGTTAGATGAATTACCTACTTCTATTAAAACTTTAGTAGAGCCAAAAATGAATACTAAAGAATTAATGAATAGAGTAATACTTTTATCTATCATTTATATAATTAGTGGTTTATTTAGTTATATTCAAGGTGTTATAATGGCATTTATTTCTAATAAATATGCTAAGAGACTTAGAACTAATATTAGTACTAAGATAAATAGATTACCACTTAGATATTTTGATAGTCATGAAACAGGAGATATTTTATCAAGAGTTACTAATGATGTAGATACTATTGGTATGAATATGAGTAATAGTATTTCTACTTTAGTATCTAGTGCTACTTTATTCTTAGGTAGTATAGTAATGATGTTTGTTACTAACTGGATAATGGCTATAACTGCAATACTTTCATCATTAGTTGGATTTATGGTTTCATTTGTATTATTAGGTAAATCACAAAAGTATTTCGTACAAAGACAACAACAATTAGGTAAATTAAATGGACATATAGAAGAAATTTATTCTGGACATATTGTTGTTAAGACATATAATGGTGAAGCAGAAGCATTAAAAGAGTTTGACAGTATTAATGAAGAGTTATATACATCTAATAGAATGAGTCAATTTTTATCTGGTATTATGCAACCTATAATGGGATTTGTAGGTAACTTTGGATATGTTGCGGTATGCGTAGTTGGAGCAATACTTGTACAAAATGAAATGACTTCTTTTGGTACAATAGTAGCTTTTATGATTTATATTAGATTATTTACTAATCCTTTAAGTCAAATAGCTCAAGCAATGACTGCTTTACAATCAACTGCTGCAGCTGCTGAACGTGTATTTGAATTCCAAGATGAAGAAGAATTAAGTAGTGAAGAAAATATTAAGAATGAATTATTAGTTAAGAATGCTAAAGGTAACATAGAATTTAAAAATGTTAAGTTTGCTTATAATGAGGGTAAACCTATTATTAAAGACTTTAGTGCTAAAGTAAAAGCTGGTCAAAAGATTGCAATAGTAGGTCCTACAGGAGCAGGTAAGACTACTATGGTAAATCTACTTATGAAATTTTATGAAATTAATTCTGGTGATATCTTAATAGATAATAATTCCATTAAAGATTTAACTCGTGAAAATATTCATAATTTATTTGTAATGGTTCTACAAGACACATGGTTATTTGATGGAACTGTTAGAGATAATATTAAATTTAATAAAGATAATGTATCTGATGAAGAGATATGGAAAGCTTGTAAGACTGTTGGAATAGAGCATTTTATAAAGACTCTTCCTGGAGGATTAGATTCTACGGTTAGTGAGAATGAAGCTATATCTTCTGGACAAAAACAATTAATTACTATTGCTAGAGGTATGATTGAAGATGGACCATTCTTAATACTAGATGAAGCTACTAGTAATGTAGATACTAGAACTGAGGAATTAGTTCAAAAAGCAATGGATAAATTAATGCAAGGAAAGACATCATTTATAATAGCTCATAGATTATCTACTATAAAGAATGCTGACTTGATTTTAGTTATGAAAGATGGTAATATAGTCGAGCAAGGGGGACATGATGAATTGATGAAGAAAGGTGGTTTCTATTCAGAACTATATAACTCACAATTCGAATTGTAATAATATATGGAAAAGAGTACATTGTTAATATGTAATCAATTTGGTGGTAGAGGAATATCTGATAAATTATTAGATGTTTTTCAATCTAGACTAAGAGATAATGGTTATAATCCAAAATTAGTTTTAACAAAAAGACCAAAACATGCATCAGAAATAATAGAGAAGAGTAATCATTTTGATTTAGTCTTTTCAATAGGTGGAGATGGGACTTTAAGTGAAGTAGTTAATGGTAATCATAAAAGAAGTGATAAATTAACTATTTGTCCTATGCCTACGGGTAGTTGTAATGATGTGGCAACTATGTTAGGTTATAAGAAAAAGATATTAGATAACTTAGATATGGCGATGGAAGGTAAGGTAGTAGAGATTGATGTTCCTACTATTAATGATCAAGCTTATATGTATGTTGCTGGTATGGGTAAGTTTTTAAATGTTACTTATGATACTAAAAGACAAGTAAAAAAGAAGATGGGTTATTTAGGTTATTTTGTAGAAGCTACAAAAGAATTCTTTAAATCTCCTAAGATGTATGATATAGAAGTAGAAGCTGATGGAGTAAGACTAGATGGTAAATACTCTATAGTACTATTAAGTAATTCTAATCATATTGCTGGAGTAAATGGATTTCAAAAAAATGTTTTATTAGATGATGGAGAATTAGAAGTTACTCTGTGTAAATGTAAAAATAATCCAAATATAATTTATAGTTTTTTAGATTATTTTGTAACTGGCAAAAATAAAAATCTAATTACATTTAAAGCTCATGATATAAAATTAAAATTTAATGAATTATTAGAACATAATCCTAATATTGATGGTGATAAACTAGATAATAATAGTTTAACTTATCATATTAGTGCTTCTGATAAGATGAATTTCTTAGTACCTAAAGATGTAAATAAAAAATTATTTTTGAAGTATAATTAAACACAATGAATAATTGTGTTTTTTTATATATTTTGATAAACTTATTAGTAGAATAGGAGTTCTTATTATGAGACGTAATAATAAAAAAATATTTATAATTATTTTAGTTTTATTAATAAGTATTGGTTTTGCTTATCTTTCTACTACTCTAAATATCAGTAGTTTAATTGGTTATACTGGAAACACTTTTGATATTTATTTTGATAGATTAAGAGAAGATACTTATAAGACTGATATAGTTACAGAAGCTGCGGTTGATAATAAGACAACAGTAAATTTTTCTATTAGTTTAGATCAACCAGCAAGTACTTATAAATTATATGCTGATGTATATAATGGAGGAACACTTGATGCGATGTTAGATTCATGGACTTTAACTAATACATTAAGTGAAGATGAAGCGAAAGCTATAGATATATCTGTAAGTTATGCTGATGGTACTCAGTTAAGACAATATGATTTATTAAAAGCTAAATTACATGAATATGTTTTAGTAAACGTTGTATATAAAGATACTATTAGTAATGATGAGTTATTAAGTAGTGCGGGTAGTTTAACATGTTCACTTACTATGAACTATATTCAAGCAGATGAAGATCTTCAAAAAGAACGTAATCTTCAAACAATTACATATATAAAAAATCTTAATACTGAAGGTACATCTATTAGTACTACTGATCATGATGGAGAATTAAGATTTATTGGAGCTGATCCAAATAATTATGTTACTTTTAATGGTAATCAAACATGGAGAATAATAGGAGTATTTGATGGAAAACTTAAGTTAATACAAGATTCTATTGGAACTCTTTCATGGAGTACTTCATCTAAGGATGTTAATAGTGGGTCAGGAATTAATCAATGGGGTGAATCAACTTATGAGAACGGAGATCCATATTATGGATCTGATTTGATGAGACTATTAAATCCTGGTTATGATAATTATGAAGGTGATTTATGTACTGGTACTGCTAGTGCAAATTCTAATGACATATATGTTTGCAAAAATGGAAATGTATCTGATTATACAACAGGACTTGTAAATAATAGTCTTTATTGGAATGCTCAGAGTGGAAATTGTTATAAAGGCGGAGATTATTCTTATGTATCTTGTGATTTTACTTCAAATGGGCTAAAAGATACTTTAAGTAGAAATATGATTGATGATAATTTATGGTATTTAGGGTCATTAGATTCAGTTGGTGAAAATTTATATGATGGAAGAATTACAATCGATAATATGTATCGTTGGGAAAGATCGGATGTTAGTGGTAAACAATGTTCTAATGAATATAATACTTGTACCGATACTGTTGTGAGAACTACTAGGTGGGTAGGTAAAGTTGGCCTTATTTATCCATCAGATTGGGCTTATGCAACAGGTGGTGGAACTATAGGTAGAAATACTTGTTTATCTTATTCTATGGGTCATGTTGATGTTTCTGGTGTTAATAACTGGGCTAATAATTATCAAAGTTGTTTTCAAGATGATTGGCTTTCAGTTATTAATTCATCATTTTTTTGGACAATAAATCCTCGCTCCTCAAGTACTGTTTCTAGAACTTCTTTTGCTATTGATAATGGTAAAGCTATTAGAGGTGTTTCAAATCTAAATAGCGCTATTATTCGTCCAACAGTTTATTTAAAAAGTAATGTTACTATCGCTTCTGGTGATGGAAGTAGTGGTAGTCCTTTTGTACTTAGCAATTAAGAAAATCTTTTGATTTTCTTTTCTTATGGTATAATTATTTTGGAGTAGGTATTTATGAAGAAGATATATATTATATTAACTTTTACTGGTACTGCTTTATCTAGAATAATTAAATTGACTACTAGAGTAGAGTTTGCTCATGTATCAATTGCCTTAGATGAAGAATTAAAAGAAATGTATTCTTTTGGTAGATTAAATCCTTATATTCCTTTTATTGGAGGATTTGTTCACGAAGGAATTGATTTTGGTACTTTTAAAAGATTTGAAAAAACTACAACTACTAATATTTATTCTTTAGAAGTTAGTGATTATCAATATAAGAAATTAAAAAGAAAAATACAGTTTGTTAGTAAATTTAAAAGTAATTATAAATTTAATGTATTAGGTTTAATATTTGCGAAATTTAATAAGAATTTACATAGAGAAGATTGTTTTTATTGCGCTGAATTCGTTAAACATGTTATGGAAGAAGCAAATATTGAACTTAATTTACCTGATTGTATTACTCCTGAAGATTTTAAGAAATTAAATAATATAGAACTTCTTTATAGTGGAATGTTAAAAGATTATGGAAAAGAATGACATTATTATTAATAAAATTAATTCTTTAAGTAAATCTAAATTTAGAAGTAGTTTTCATCTTAATAAGAAAATGATTGCTTATTGTAGAGATAAAGGTTATAAAAAAATAGTTAGTGATGCGTATGATATCATTTCTCTTAGATTAAAACCTTCTATTATAGAGAATGATGGTAAGCAAACACCTATGAGACAAGTACATCCAGTTTTTATTGCACAACATGCTTGTGGGTGCTGTTGTAGAGGGTGTTTAGAAAAATGGCATCATATACCTAAAGGGAGAGAATTAACAGATAATGAAATTAATTATATAGTGACTTTATTAGTTAAATGGATAGAGTTAGAGGTGAAGAATAATGATAAAGTATAAAAATATTTTTATTATGATTTTAGTAGATATATTAGTTTTATTATTATGTTTATTTATTAATTATAGATTTAATTTTGGATATATAATGATTGCGGTTGTTGTACCAATAAATTATACAATTGGAATGATTAGAAGAACTATTAAGAAATAGTTCTTTTTTAGTTATACGAATTATAAAAATAATAATTAATAGTGTATAATAGATTATATGAGGTGGTATACATGAAGAAATATAAATTTATTGCGTTAATTCCTGCATATAATCCTAATGAATTATTAATTGATTTAGTAGATAGATTAAATAAAGAAAAAGATATTACTATTGTGGTAGTTAATGATGGTAGTAAAAAGGAATGTAATAAAGTATTTAAGGCTATTAAGAATAAATGTAACCTTCTAGAACATGAAGTTAATAAAGGTAAAGGAGCTGCTTTAAAGACTGGATATCAATTTATTAAAGATAATTATAAAGATTATATAGTAGTTACTTTAGATTGTGATGGACAACATAAGATAGAAGATGCTAAAAAATTATATGACTATAATATAGAACATTTAGATAGTTTAGTATTAGGTAGTCGTGAATTTGATAAAGATGTACCACTTAGAAGTAAATTAGGTAATACAATTACTAGATATGTATATAAAATAGTTTCTAAAACTAGTGTTAGAGATACACAAACTGGACTTAGATCATTTAGTAATGAACTTATAGATTTAATGCTAGATATTCCCGGAGAAAGATATGAATATGAAATAAATGTATTATTAGAAGTTGCTAAATGTGAAATACCTATACATGAAATTACTATAGAGACTATATATATTGATAATAATAGTGGAAGTCATTTTAATCCTATAAAAGATTCTATTAAAATATATAAAGAAATATTAAAATACTCTCTTTCTTCAATCATATCTTTTTGTATAGACTTTATACTGTTTAAAATATTCTTAGGATTTCTAAATCTACAATTAGCTAATATTAGTGCTAGAATTATTAGTGCTACTTGTAATTTTACTATGAATAGAAAGTTTGTATTTAAAAATAAAAGTAATATATATAAAGCTATTATCTCTTATGTAGCTTTGGCTATATGTATATTATTTCTAAATACAATTATATTAACTATACTTGTAGGAATTGGTATACCTACATTAGTAGCTAAACTTATAACAGAAGTTACTTTGTTCTTTTTAAGTTATTTTGTACAACATAGTTTTATCTTTAAAAATAAAAATAATTAATAATATGTTAAAATATAGATAAGAAGGAGTTAGTTTATGAAAGTAGTAGAAAAAGAATGCCCTAATTGTGGTTCTAGTATTGAAATAGAAGAAGGTAAAAGAATATTTAAATGTAAGTATTGTGGTACTACACTTGAAAGAGATAAGAATGAAGAGTTACAAGTACAAGTACAAGAAACTGCGTTAAAGTTTTTTAAATATACTTTTGCATATATGGGTATTATGCAAATAGTTGGATTAGTTATATTTTTAATAGCATTCTTATTTATTATAGGTATTGCGATATTTGGATTTATGCATGTTTAAGGAGGCACAACTATGAAGTTAATGTTAATAGGTGGAGGAAATACCAGAAATGGTGCTTGGGAAACTAAAGAGATAGATATAGAAGCAGTTAAAATGACTGGTAAAGAGAAACCAAATTTCTTATTTGTAGGTATTGCTTCCCAATTCGCAGATTCTTATTATGATGCGATGAAAGCTATATATAAAGAATTAGGTTGTGAATGTCAGTATTTAAAGAAAAAGAATATTATAAATAATAGAGATATAGTTGAAAATAAGATTAGAAATGCAGATATTATTTATATTGGTGGTGGAGACACTATTAAATTAATGACTGAATTAGAAGAATATAATTTAAAAGATTTATTTGTAGATGCTGTTAATTCTAATAAAGTAATTGTAGGTATTTCTGCAGGAGCTATTATGTTATGCAGTGAAGGCTATTCTGATTCATTAAAGATTAGAGGAGAATCTGATAAATATGATTTTATTAAAGGATTAGGAATACTTCCTATAGTATTTTCTCCTCATCATAGCGAAGAAAAAGATAATGAATTAAATGATGAAATAGGAAATAGAACTATTTATGGATTAGAAAATGGAGTAGCTTTAAAGATAGAAGATAATAAATATACTGTTGTTAAGAGTATAATTAATAATAATGCATATCTGATTAATAAAAATAGTAAAACTATATTAGAAGATAGTGGAATAATAATGTAACATTTAGTAAAACTAAATGTTTTTATTTTGTAAGAATTAATTCGTGTGGTAAACTTAAATTATAAGAATATATAGTAGAGGGGTAGTATATGTCTAGAAGTAAAGCACGAAGAGAAATTAGAAAATTTTTTATAGGATTAATATTAATAATTGGTGTATTTGTTTATACTAATTATCTTCAAGAACCTATAAATGAATTATTAGAAAAACTAGATCCTAATTATAAAGAAGAAGAAGATATAAAGAGTAGAAAATTGGATGATGATTTATATGTAGAATATTTAGATGTAGGTCAAGCTGATTCAATACTTATATATAATAAAGGTCATTATATGTTAATAGACGCAGGTAATAATGAAGATGGTTATAAGTTAGTTAACTATTTTAAATCTATGGGTATTACTAAGTTTGATTATGTAGTTGGTACTCATGCACATGAAGATCATATAGGCGGTATGGATGATATAATTAATAATTTTGATATAGATCATTTTTATATGCCTGATGTGATTACTACTACTAAAACATTTGAAGATATAGTTGTAGGACTTGAAAATAAACAATTAGCTTTTGAAACACCTAAAGTTGATTCTACATTTAAATTAGGAGATGCAAGTATAAAGACATTATATGTAGGTAATGAAGAGGCGGATTTAAATAATACATCTATAGTTTTAAAACTTACTTATGGTTCAAATAAATTCCTATTTACAGGAGATGCTGAAGGAAAAGTAGAAAAACAAATATTAGAAAGTGGAATTGAAAGTGATGTATTAAAAGTAGGTCATCATGGTTCTCAATATTCATCTACTTTAGCTTTCTTAAAAGCAGTTAATCCAACTTATGCAGTTATACAAGTTGGTAAAAATAATGTATATGATCATCCTAAAAAAGTTATTTTAAATAGATTTGATTATTTAAATATTAAGATATATCGTACTGATTTAGATGGTACAATAGTAGCAAAGAGTGATGGAGAAAAGATTACTTTCTCTACAAAGGAGACTGATACAAATGGATAGTAAAAAATTAATAGTAGATCAAATAATTGATGATGTCGCAGTATTAGAGGATCAAGGAGTTATGATTAATGTTCCTGTTAATGAATTACCTAATGATATACATGATGGTTCTATACTTATATTAGATGAGAATGGATATCATGTAGATGTAGAATTAGAAGAAGAGAAAAAAGAAGATTTAAGAGCTAGATTAGAAAGATTAAAAAACATAAATAATGGATAAATATAAAGAAATAAAGAGTCTTCCAGATGATTATATGGAGGACTCTCTACTTTGTAATTATAATTATGATGGTTATCATGATTATTTAGAAATAAATAATTGTATGATTAAATCTTGTGATTTTTCTAAGACTACTTTTCAAGGATTAGATATTGAGAACAGTGAAATAATTGATTCTAATTTATCTAATCTAGACTTAACAGAACATTCTTTTAAAAAAGTTAAATTTACTAATTGTAATTTAGTAGGAGTTAACTTTTGTGATTCACATTTAGAAGATGTAGAATTTAATAATTGTAATATTAGATATAGTAATTTTAATAGTACACATTTGAGAAATATTAAATTTATAGATTGTATATTAAAAGAAGCTTCTTTTATGGAAGTTAAATGGAAAAATCTTAATTATTCTAATTGTGATTTGGATAGTATAGAGTTTTATAAAACTAAGTTAGAAGGTTTAGATGTATCAGATTCTTCTATTACTAATATTAAGGTTCCTGTTACTGAATTAAGAGGATTAATAGTATCTGTAGATCAAGCTTTATCTTTATCAACACTTCTTGGAATTAAGATAAAATAAAATTGAAAAGGATACTCTAATATGTTATAACTATATTAGAGTAAAAGGGGAGATTTAAGATGCAGAAAGAAACACAAAATATTTCGAATTCTACTATATATATAATAATTATTTTTCTATCAATATTTATTATTATGCCTCCATTATGTCGTGTAGTATTTAAAGAAGAGGAAGAAGTAATAGAAGATGTTCCTGCACAAGTAGATGCATTAAGTGATGGTAAATTAGTATGTACTAAGAATTATGTTAATACAGGATTAGAAATTACATCTACATCAACATATGAAGGTGGTTCTATTATTACTAATATTATTAGTATTAAAAATCCAATACTTACTTCTGATGGGTTAACTGATGCAGGAGTTTCAGAATATAATGAATATACTACTTTATTTTCTGAATTATTAAATGTTCCTGCAAGTAATCAAGTAATAGATGGTAATACTTTAATTATAACTCTTGATAAAAATGTTAAGGATGCATTAGGAGATAATGATCAAATAGTAAATCAGATGCAAGATTCTTTATCATTACAAAATTCTTATGAAGTAAATGGATATACTTGTACTACTGAATAATTATTTTATTAGGTTTAATAAGTATTAATTATAATATTTGGAATTATATTAGTAATTAAAAACTTTACTTTATATAAGTAGAGTTTTTTATTTTTTAATGTATCTATCTTTTTAATATTATTAGTATTTATTTTATGATATTTATAAATATATTTAATAGTATTATTACTTTTAGTTGGGATTATTTCTCTAAATGAAATATTATATTTATTATTTATTTTTTCTACTTTAATAGTATCT
>JAUNMV010000044.1 GCA_030531695.1 Bacilli bacterium
AGATATATTTTGATAATCCATCTCGTGAATTACATAGTAATGTTAGAGTTATTTCTAATGTGCTTGATTTAAATGAAAAGTATTTTATTCCAATTATTTGTTTTACTAAAGAAGCTAATTTATCTTTAGATATTAAAGATAAAGTTACTCAAATAGAATTATTAGATGATGTAGTTAGATCTTATAAGAAAGAAATATTAAAATATGGATTAAAAGAAATAGAAAAACAAATACTTAATGGTAGAGTTGAGGTTGAGAATAATCCTGTTAAAGAAGATAATCCTAATACTTGTCCTAATTGTGGCTCTAAATTAGTTATGAGAAAAGGTAAGTATGGAGATTTTGTAGGATGTAGTAATTATCCTAATTGTAAGTATACTAGAGAACTATAGGTTCTCTTTTTATTTTTGTGTTATAATAGGTCCTATGGGTGATTATCATGAGAATAGTTATAGTTGGAATTGGTAAGCTTGGAGAATATTTAACTCGACAATTAGTAGATTTAGATAATGAAGTTACTATTGTGGATAAAGATTTTTCTAGAAAAACAGATATTATTAATAATTTAGATGTTAATTATATAGAGGGTAATGGATTAGATTCTAATGTATTATTAGAAGCAGGTGTTTCTAATAGTGATTTATTAATTAGTGTTATGAATAAAGATGAAGCTAATCTAATGTGTAGTCTTATTGGTAAAAAGTTAGGAGCTAAACATACTATAGCTCGTATACGTACTCCAGAGTATTCTAATTCTATTAATTTACTTAAAGATGATTTAGGTTTATCTATGACTATTAATCCTGAAGCTATGACTGCATCTAGTATTGCTCGTACTTTAAATATACCGAGAGTTTTAGATTCAACTACTTTCTTAAAAGGTAGAATAGAAGTGGTTACTTTAAAAGTAGTTGAGAAAAGTAAATTAATTGGAGCTAGTGTAGAAACTTTCTCTAAGAAATTAGGTATTAATATGATTATTTGTGCTATTGAAAGAGGTAAAGATACTATAATACCTAAAAGTAATACTAAGATATTATTAGGTGATAAGATTCATATTACTGGTACAAGACGTGATATTAATACTTTGCTTAAATATTTAGGTTTAACTGAGAAAACTAAATATGTAATGATAGCAGGTGGATCTAGTGTTGCTGTATATCTATCTAGAATGTTAATAGATATGGGTATGAAAGTTAAAATAATAGAGTTAGAAAGAGATAGATGCTTAGAATTAAATGAAGCTGTACCTAAAGCTATTGTTGTTAATGGAGATGTATCTGATCAAGAAATATTATATGAAGAAGATATTGAAAATTGTGATGCTTTTATAGCACTTACTTCTATAGATGAAGAGAATATTATTTATTCTATGTTTGCTAAAAATTTGGGTGTAAAAAAAGTTATTACTAAAGTTAATCATATAAAATTAGATGGAGTAATAGATACAGCTAATATTGATACTGTTATTGCTCCACATAAAGTAGCTACTAATATGGTAGTTAAGTATGTTAGAGAGATGGCTAATAGTGGAGATAGTAGTTGTGAAGCTATTTATAATCATGATAATATTTTTGAAATGATTGAATATAAAGTGGGTAGTGAATTTAAGAAAATTGGTGTTAAGATTAAAGATTTAAAATTAAAAAATGGAATAATTATAGCAGCTGTACAAAGAGAAAAGAATATTATATTTCCTAATGGAGATGATTTGATTTTGAATAATGATACTATAGTAGTAGTTAACTCTAAAAATAGATTAAAGAGTGTTAATGATATATTGGAGTAGTTATGAAGAGTAGATTGGTTTATAAATTTATTGGTAAAGTATTAGTTGGTTTTTCTATACTATTTATATTACCTACAATAGTTGCTTTAATTAAACATGAAAATATAATACCTTTTTTTATACCACAAGTTATTAGTTTATTATTAGGGTTATTATTATCTAGAATAGATACTAGAAATAGTAGTTATTATGCTAAAGATGGTTTTTATATAGTAACTTTTTCATGGATAATTATTAGTTTAATAGGTAGTTTACCATTTATTATTAATGGAGATTGTGGAGTAGTAGATGCTATATTTGAAACTGTATCAGGGTTTACTACTACAGGAGCAACTATATTTACTGATGTAGAAAATATTAATAAGAGTATATTATTTTGGAGAAGTTTTTCACATTTTATAGGTGGTATGGGAGTACTTGCTTTTGTAATGACTGTTATACCATTAGCTAGTAAAGATAAATCTATGCATTTATTAAAAGCAGAAATGCCTGGAGTTAAAGTAGAGAAGATGGTTCCTAAAGTAAAAGAGACTTTAATGTATTTATATGGTATATATATAGGTCTTACTTTAACTGAGGTTATATTACTATTTATTAGTGGATTAAATTTATTTGATAGTATATTACTAAGTTTTGGTACTGCAGGTACTGGGGGATTTTCTGTACTTAATAGTTCTTTAGCTAGTTATAGTGATTTTAGTAAGATAATAGTAGCTATATTTATGTTCTTATTTGGAGTTAATTTTAATATATATTTTTTAATACTTATGAGAGATATTAAAGATATATTTAAGAGTGAAGAATTACGTGTATATATAACTTTATATGTAATAGCTGTATTATTTGTAATACTTAATACTATTAATATTATTGGTAATATTAAAGAGACTATTATAGAAGCTATATTTCATGTAAGTAGTTTTATGACTAGTACTGGGTATAGTATTGGTAATGTAGATATTTATCCTACTAGTTGTAAGGTAATGATATTATTCTTAATGTTAATTAGTGCTTGTAGTGGTAGTACATGTGGAGGATTTAAGATTAGTAGATTAATTATTTCTTTTAAAGATATACTTAGATCTTTAAGAAGAATTGTTTATCCTAATAGAGTAGAAAATATTACTTTTGAGGGTAAAAAAGTTAGTGAAGATATAGTTAAGAGTACTAATATTTTTCTATTATTATATGCAGTAATTATTATTACTATGATGTTTATAATAGGTTTAGATGGACATTCTTTAGAGACTACTTTAAATGCTGTATTTACTACTTTTGCTAATGTTGGTTTATGTTTTGGAATAGATAATTTTTCTACATTTAGTAATGTGTCTAAAATAGTTATGAGTATAGGTATGCTTATGGGTAGATTAGAGGTATTTCCTATTATTACTATAATATCTGATTTTACTAGAAATTAAATTTACTTTAAATTATTAATATGTTATAATTTGTAAGCGAGAGGAAGTATACTATGATTACTATTAAAAGTGAAAGAGAAATAGAATTGATGAGACATGCTGGAATGCTTGTTTCTAAAATGCATCAATTTATTAAACCATATATAAAAGCTGGAATTACTACTAAAGAATTAGATAAGTTATGTGAAGATTTTATTATAAAGAATGATTCAGTTCCTTCTTGTAAAGGATATGAAGGTTATCCTGCAACTTTATGTACTTCAGTTAATGATACTGTAGTGCATGGAATTCCTGATAATTATAAGTTAAAAAATGGAGATATTATTACTATAGATGTTGTAATTGGATATAAAGGTTATCAAGGAGATGCTGCTTGGACTTATACTGTAGGGGATGTTGATGATAATAAGAAATATTTAATGGAACATACTGAAAAAGCTTTATATGAAGGTATAAAGATGGTTAAGCCTGGTAATAGAATAGGTGATATTGGTTATGCTGTACAAAAGTATGCAGAAGAACATAACTTAGGAGTGGTTAGAGAATTATGTGGACATGGTATTGGTAGAGATATGCATGAAGATCCAGAAGTTCCTAATTATGGTACTCCTAATACTGGTCCTAGATTAAAACCTGGTATGGTGATTTGTATAGAGCCAATGTTAACATTTGGAAAAAGATATGTTTATTTAATGGAAGATGATTGGACTGTTAAAACACAAGATGGGTCTGATGCTGCACATTATGAACATACAGTTTTAGTAACAGAAGATGGTTATGAAATATTAACTCCGAGATTAGATTAAGGTGATTAGATGACTAATATTTTAAGTAAAGAACAAGAAGATATGATTAATAAGATAGATGAAAGATTAGATATATTACTTCATAATATGGAATATAATGATTATTTATCTTTTTTAAGAAGTGATGATTATATGGAAACTTATGATGATGTATTAGGTTATTATGAAGCTAATTATTTTCCAGAAGCTTTCTTATCTGGACTTACTATAAGTTTTTTAAATAAAGTATTAGATAGAGTTAATAATAAGATTAAAGAATTAGATTTAGAATAATTATTTAATATGATATAATATTAATAATTAATGGAGGGATCTTAATGAAGAGAATAATCGTTTTTTATTCATATTCGGGTAATACTAAAGATATAGCTTATAAGATTAGAGAAAAATATAACTATGATTTAGTAGAAATTAAAACAGTAGAAGATTATTCAGAAGATTATGAAGCTGTGCTTGCGAGTGAAGAAAAATTAGTTCCATTAGATTATCAACCAGATATAGAAAAAATAGATGTAGATTTTTCTAAATATGATGAAATAATTTTATGTACTCCAGTATGGTGGTATAGTGTTGCCAGTCCTGTTAATACTTTTTTACATACATATGATTTAAAAAATAAGCCACTTATAGTAGTAGCAACTAATGGTGGATGGATTGGTAGAACATTTGATAATATAGCCAAATTAACTGAATCTGAGATAAAAAATACAATATCTTTAACATATGAAGATGGTAGACTTACTAGTCCATATGAATTTGAAGATTGGTTAAATAATTTAGAAAAAACTAATTAAAATAATTAGTTTTTTTAGTGCTTTTTTTTAACTTTAGATTTATAATATGTATGAATCTTTTTGGTGAGAGGTAGTAGTATGAAGAAAAAGTGTTTTATTGAGTTAAAGAATGTTAAAAAGACTTACTCTAAGGGTACATTAGAATTTAATGCTTTAGATGGAGTTACTCTTTCAATTACTGAAGGAGAATTTGTTGTAGTATTAGGACCTTCTGGTGCTGGTAAATCTACATTATTAAACTTATTAGGAGGTATGGATAGACCTACTAGTGGTGATATTTTTATAGGAGATAGAGAAGTATCTAAATTAGATGATGATGAATTAACTGAATATAGAGCTAAAGAAGTAGGATTTATTTTTCAATTCTATAATATTATGCCTACTTTAACTGTAGAAGAAAATGTTAATTTAATTAAAGATGTTACTAAGACTACTAAGAAAGCAAAAGAAGTACTTGATAGTGTAGGATTATTAGAACATGCAAAAAAATTTCCTTCAGAACTTTCTGGTGGAGAACAACAAAGAGTTAGTATAGCTAGAGCTATAATGAAGAATCCTAAAATATTATTATGTGATGAACCAACAGGAGCACTTGATTCTAAGACTGGTGCAGAAGTATTAAAATTATTAAGAAAATTAGCTGATGAAAATACTACAGTTATATTAGTTACACATAATGAATTATTTGCGGATATTGCTGATAGAGTAATTAGAATTAAAAATGGTAAAGTAGAATCTAATAATCTTAATAAAAAACCTAAAAAAATAAATGAGGTTAAGTGGTAAGTATGTTAAGACGTAAGATGATGAGAGACATTAAGAATAATTTAAGCCAATTTATTACAATATTCTTAATGGTCATGATTGGAGTTATGGCTTATTCTGGTATAGAATCTTATATGGATGGTATGAAAAGTTCTGCCAATACTTATTATAAAGATAATAATCTACAAGATTTAAATGTAGTAGGTAATAACTTTAAAGATCAAGATTTAGAAGCTATTAAAAACATAAAACATGTAAAAAATGCAGAAAGAAAATTATCTGTAAAAGGTACTACTAATAGAGATAAAACTTTACTTTTAAATTTTATTGAATCTAATGAAATTGCTAAATTCTATGTTTTTGAAGGAGAAGAATTTAGTGTAGATAAAAAAGGTGTATGGATAGATAATAAATATGCAGAAAAGAGAAATATTAAAGTAGGAGATACTATACTTGTTAAATACGATAATTTAGAAATAAATGAACCAGTAGTAGGTATAGTAAATGTACCGGATCATGTATATGATACTAGAGATGATTCTGAGATATTTCCTAATAGAAGAGAATTTGGTATAGCTTACTTATCTATTAATGAGATAGGTGAAAAATTTATTAAGAAACAAGCTATGAAGGAAAGACATATTTCTAGTGAAATAATATTTGATTTCTATGTACCAGATTTTAATTATAAAGATTATATAGTATTTAATACTATAATGGTTGACGTAGATAAGAAAAGTAATGTAGATAAAGTTAAAAATGAAATAGATGAAAAACTTGAAGCAGCAATTCTTACTACAAAGATAGAAGATAGTGCAAGTTATGTAGCTTATCAATCTGAAATAGAAGAAGGTAATGCTTATGTTGGAGTGTTCTCATTCTTATTCTTATTTATAGCTGTTATATCTGTTATTACTACAATGACTAGAGTAGTTAGAAAACAAAGAGTACAAATAGGTACTTTAAAAGCTTTAGGTTTTAGTAATAAAAAAGTATTATATCATTATGTTGGATATGCTTTATGGGTATCAGTTATTGGAGCAATATTAGGTTTAATACTAGGATATAATTTCTTAGCTAAAACATTTATTAATTTAGAGATGATTTTATTTGAAGTTCCTAATGCTCATCCTGTAATGAATAATACTAGTTATTTAATAGCTTTAGGTACAGTAGGTGTAATTATATTAATTACCTTAATAACTTGCCGTAAGATACTTAAAGAAAATCCTGCAGAAACATTAAGAAATGAAATACCTAACGTTAATAAAAAAACTTTAGATATTACTACTAAAGGTTTTATTTCTAAATTAGGTTTTTCTACTAAATGGAATATTAGAGATATGCTTAGAAATAAGATGAGAACATTTATGGGAATAGTTGGAGTTACTGGATGTTGCTTCTTAATAGTTATTTCTTTAGGAATGATGGATTCTATTAATAAATATATTGATTTACAATTTAATGAATTATTAAACTTTAAATATAAATTAGTTATTACAGAAGGTACTAGTATAGATACTATTAATGAACTTATTGATAGATACGGAAGTAAACATAGTAAGAGTTATGGTATTGAAATAAAAAATGGAGATAATTTAGAAGCTAATAATTTATTTGTACAAGATGCAGAAGACTTTGTTAGATTTATTAATGATAAAGATGAATTTATTAAGATAGATTCTTTAGATGGTGTTTATGTTACTTATAAATTAGCTGAAGTAAAAGGATATAAACTAGGTGATGAAATTTCTTGGCATATTTGTGGAGATGATAAATTTTATACTTCTAAGATAGTTGGATTTAATAGAGATCCACAAAATCAAAATATGTCTATGTCTAGAAAATATTTAGAAACTTTAGGAATAGATTATAAACCAGATGCAATATATACTAATGAAGATTTAAGATTAACTAAAGAAATTGCTCATGTTGATAAAATACAAAAGAAAGATGATTTAAAAACTGGATTAATGAGTATGATGTCTATGATGAGAACTATGATAGGATTCATTATATTCTTTGCTGTAGTATTAGGTATAGTTATTATCTATAATTTAGGAATACTTTCTTATAGTGAAAAAGAATATCAATTTGCTACATTAAAAGTATTAGGATTTAAAGATAGTAAAATTAAGAATATATTTGTTAAACAAAATAATATTATTACAATAATTTCTATAATTATAGGATTACCTTTAGGTTATTATATTACTGATTATATATTTAAAGTAGCTATTGGAGATCATTATGATTTTAAAGCTTATATTACTAATGGTTCTTATATACTTGCAGCTATTGGTACTTTCTTAACATCATATTTAGTATCAAGAAAGATAGCTAAGAGAATTAAAGATATAGATATGGTTTCTAGTTTAAAAGGTAATGAATAGTATTTGACAAAAACAAACAATTTATATATAATAATGGCATATATGTTATCAAGAGCGGACGAGAGAATCGGCTTTATGACTCCGCAGCAACCTTTTAAGTAAGGTGCTAATACCGACAAAGTATATTAATACTTTGGGTGATGATTATTAAAATAATTATTAATAGTTAAAATCCCGGAGTATTCTGGGATTTTTTTCTTGTAACATATATGGGGAGGAAATTTTTATGAGATATTTATTTACTAGTGAGAGTGTTACAGAAGGACACCCTGACAAATTATGCGATACTATTTCAGATAGTATTCTTGATGCTTATCTATCAGGAGATGAGCATTCACGTGTAGCAGTAGAAACTTGTGCTGGAAAAGATATTATTTTTGTTACTGGAGAAGTTACAAGTAGTGCTGAAGTTGACGTAGAAAATATTGTACGTGAAACTATTAAAAAAGTTGGTTATTTAGGAGATACTGATATTGATTATAAGACATGTAAAGTATTAATCAATTTATCTAAACAATCATCTGATATTGCTTTAGGTACAAATGATGATGTAGGTGGAGCTGGAGATCAAGGTATTATGTTTGGTTTTGCTTGTGATGAAACTGAAGAATTAATGCCACTTCCGATAACTTTAGCTCATAAGTTAGCTAGAAGATTAACTGAAGTTAGAAGAGATAATACTATTACTGGTTTAGGTCCAGATGGTAAAACTCAAGTTACTGTAGTTTATGAAGATGATAAACCAATCAGTGTAGATACAGTATTAATATCTACTCAACATACTGCAGATAAAAACTTAGATGAATTAAAGAGAGAATTAAAAGAACAAGTAGTATCAGTTATTCCAAAGAGTTTAATTACTGAAGATACTAAGATATTAGTAAATCCTACAGGAAGATTCGTAATAGGTGGACCTAAAGGAGATGCTGGACTTACAGGTAGAAAGATTATTGTAGATACTTATGGTGGATATGCTAGACATGGTGGAGGAGCTTTCTCTGGAAAAGATAGTACTAAAGTAGATAGAAGTGCAGCTTATATGGCTAGACATATTGCTAAAAATATAGTTGCTAATGGATATGCTAAGAAATGTGAAATCCAATTATCTTATGCTATAGGTGTTGCTGAACCAGTATCAATCTATATTAATACTTTTGGTACAGGTACTATTAATGAAGAAGAAATAGTTAAGAAAGTAAGAGAAAAATTTGATTTAACACCTAAAGGAATTATTAATTATTTAGGACTTAGAAAACCTATATTTAGAGAGACTACTAACTATGGACATTTTGGTAAAGTAGGTCTTCCTTGGGAAAGAAAAGTTGAATTTTAAGTAAATTTATGGTATAATTAGCTGACTATTGGGGTGGTTTAGTTGATTATAAAATTTGAGACTAGTAAAGAACTAACAAAATATATTAGTGGTAAAAAAATAAAACTACTAAATAAAGTAACTGAAGGTACTTGTTACTTAGGAAATGACAGTAAAGTATATAAAATATTAGGATTAGATTCATTCTACAATGGTAATTATAATCCTTATGAAGTTATTACTGAGGATATTATTAAATTAAATTCTTTTGCCTTTCCTCAAGAACTATTTGTAGTTGGTGATAAACTTGTAGGTTATAATAGTACTTATATTCCTAATGATAAGTTAAAAACTGAAAATCTAAATATAGTAACTGTTGCGAAAATGGATTATGATAAGTTTTCTAATGCATATAAAGTTATGAAAAAAGATGTTGAAACATTATCTAAAAAGAATATATTAATGTTTGATTTACCTTTTAATATTATCTATGATGGTAATAGATTATTTGGAATAGATACTTGTGGATATAAGAAAGTTGACTATGACCCAGCTAAAAATAATATATCTTTTTATAACTTTGCAATTGAAACTATATTTAGATTATGTTATAACGACTTTGATGATCCTGATTTAACATTTACAGATTCTGATATAGATAGTTACTTAAAAAAAGTAGAAAATAAACTACCTAATAGAGCTAAATTATATAGAGAAAATATTATTAGAAGAAGAAAATAAACTATTTGTTTAAAAACAAGTAGTTTTTTCTTTTTATTGTGTTATAATGCTTTTTGTGGGTGATTTCAATGAAGTTTAATAAATTAATTCCTGAATTATCAGTAACTGATATAGAAGTATCTAAAAAATTCTACTTATCTTTAGGTTTTCATATCGTTTATGAAAGAATTGATGATAAATTTGCTTTTATAGAGTTAGATGGTAATCAGATAATGATTGAAGAGATAAACAATAATTGGAATGTTGGTCCACTAGAAAGACCTTTTGGTAGAGGTATCAATATTAGTATGAGTGTTAATAATGTAGAAGAGATGTTTAATAGTCTTAAGGAAAAAGGTATTAAATTCTTTTTAGAATTAGAAGTACATTCATATGAAGTAGATGATAAAGTATATCATGATAAGGAATTTCTAATACAAGATCCAGATGGATATTTATTAAGATTCAATAATTAGAGGTGATAGGAGATGAACTTCATTCTTTATGAAGATGAAGAAGTATTTATAAGCAGTTATGAAGATGTAATAAATAAACTTATGGCAAATTCTAAAATGAATTATAAAATTCATAGGATAACTAGTTATGATAAAAATAATACTATGCCATATTTATTAAATATTACAGGTAGTAAGGTTTATATAATAGATGTAGAAGTTCCTAATGAAAATGGTATAGATTTAGCACGTAAAATTAGAAAAAGTGGTGATTGGGTTAGTCCAATAATTATAGTGACATCACATGAAGAATTTAAAGTAGTAGGCTTTACAGGAAAAATCTTAATGCTAGACTTTATTAGTAAAGACAAAGCATTAAAAAATAACTTATTAGATGCATTAGGAGTTGCTTTAGAAATAGTAGATACTAAACCAACTTATAATTTTTCTTATAAAGGTGATTATTTTTCATTGCCTTATGATGACATTATATATTTTGAAAAGAATTTAAGAGATAATTCTAGTATTGTAGTATGTGAAAATGAAGACTATACAGTTAGAAAAACAATATCAGAAATAGAAGAAGAATTAGTAGATACTAAATTCTTTAAGACACATAGAAGTTGTATAGTTAATTTAAGTAAAATAAAAAAGATAAACTATGATGATGGGATTATCTATTTTAACGGTTTAAAGATAGATTTACTATCTAGAAGTAACAAGAAAATATTAAGAGAGAAGATGGCACATTTAAATGGAGACAACACTTAGTTTCTTCACTTCCTTAGTTTATACAATATATGGTTATTGTATAGGAATATTTATATTTGATAATAGAAAGAGGACTACTAATAAAGTAGTCCTAACATTTCTTATTTACTGGTTATTATATTATTTTATTATATTTATAATGGATTCAACATACT
>JAUNMV010000074.1 GCA_030531695.1 Bacilli bacterium
TTTTATAAGTACTTTAGATAAAAATATATCTGTTCGATTGATATTTTTTTAGACTTCTATTAATATATTGGTAGGTGGTTTGTATGAGAATATCTATCTTTAACCGTAGTAATACTTCTAGTTATAGGGATGAGTATGTTAAGATGATTAAGGTCTTAAATAGTAAGTGTATTGTATTTGATAAGAAGAGTTATTCTTACTTTGAATATATTAATACTCATTTATTTAATAATTGGAAGTTTAGGGGTACTTATTTAGATTTATATGAATATTTAAATAGTATTGGTGTTAATATTAATAATAAGAAGATTACGGAAGATAATTTTATTAATTTTTTAGAGTTTATTCTTAATATTCAATTATTAATAGAATCTATTAAATACTATTATGATAATACTAAGTATACTGTTCCTTGTAAGAGTATTCTATACCACAATATTCCTCTTATTTTAGAGTCTTTAGGGTATCAGGCGTATAATCTGGAAGATAGAGTATTAATTGCCCCTATAGGGATTAATTATGATGATTTAGGGGATATTCTACCTAATGATATATATGAATTATTAATTAGTTATAAATCTATTAATAATAATGGTATTAAGATGAAGAGAATTATACTTAATAAAATATATAATTATATGTTATTAGATATAGATAAATATAAAAGTTATAATAGTACTATGTTTAGTAGTATTAAGTTAGTTTGTACTAAGATGGGAGTTATTACTGATATAGATAATAAGTATAAAGATCTTAGTAATTATAAATTAAGAAAATACTATGATAATTGTTTTAATATTATGACTTATTTAATTAGAACTGAGACTATATTAAAATATAGAGATGAAATAAGAGATAGTAATTAACTATTTCTTTTTTATTTGATATACTTATTATAGTTGGAGGTTAATATGATAGATATAATTATTCCGGTATATAATACTCCTATTAAGGATTTAAATAGGTGTTTAAATAGTATTTTAAAACAAACTTATAAGAAATATAAAGTTTATATTATAGATGATGGTAGTAAAGCTAGTATATCTCATTATTTAGATACTTTTGTGGCTTCTAAGCCTAATTTCTGTTGCAAACACATTCCTAATGGTGGTGCTAGTAATGCTCGTAATATAGGCTTAAAAGTATCTAAATCTGAATATGTTACTTTTGTAGATAGTGATGATACTATTACTCCTAATTTTTTAAGTGAAGCTATTAAGATTCTTGAAGATAATAATTTAGATATTGTAGTAGGTGGTTATAATGAAGTAGCAGATTCTTATGTATATAAAATACGTAAGAGTAAAGTAGGTTTTCATTTATATGATGATAATCATACTATTAAATATTTTAATAAATTAATATCTTCTAAATTATCTAAAGATAACTTAGAGTTAGATTCTACTCCTACTGGTAGAATATATACTAAGTTATATAGAAGAAGTGTATTTAAAGATGTTTATTTTAATAGAAATATTACTATTAGTGAAGATACTTTATTTTTAATAGATATTATGAAGAATGTTGATAGAATAGGTGTAGTTCCTAATATTTGGTATAACTACTATAATAATTACTATTCTATAGTACATAAAACACCTACAGATAAAGATATTAATAATCTTATTGATTTTATTAATGAAATATATAAGAGAATGCTTAAATGTAGAAATAGAAGATTAAAGAATGCTTATAGATATAGAATATTTAAAGCTAGTAGTGATCTATATAATAAATTAATTAAATCTAAGTTAATGGATCCTAAAGATATATTTAGTATGAATCTCTTTAAAACTCTTGGTGATCTTGATTTTACTGATTATATTAATGTTACTAAGAAGGAAATGGATATTTATAAAAAAATATTAAGTTATATGGAATTTGAATAAGTCCTTATATTCTCTTGGTGATTTATTAATTCCTTTAAGTGAATTTTTTAAATTGATTTTATAAAGCTTGTGAAAATGGTAAAACCTCCATTTTACAAGCTTTTTTATTTGTGTTAAAACATTTCTATCTATAAATGAGGGGTGGTGTTTATAATGAATGTGTGTTGATTTTACTATTTATTATTGAAATTATTTATAAGGGGGATTATTTATAAGAAAAAGAATAGATG